>CAYGZI010000337.1:0-6799 GCA_964354245.1 uncultured Planctomycetaceae bacterium | reverse complement strand
GGCGCGGGGGATTGAGGATTTGAGATTTGAGATTTGAGAGGAGAACCACGAAGGGGGGATGGTTGGGGGAGATGGGAGGTGATCGGGTTTGCCCAGTTTGACAGTTGCACATAGTGCAATTGCCATGGGGCGCGATGGCAAATGGAGTTCGTTGCCATGATGTAAACCAGGGGTTGCGTCGAGCTGGGTTGGAGGGGGCGCGACGGAAGTGGAGTCTGGGGAAAGGGTTGCGCTGGGCGAGTCGGGGCGGCGGTGGTCTGCTACAACGCCTTCAGCGTCACCAAGGCGGCGCTTCGTACCCAGCCGCTTGCCGCTTCCCCGAGCAAGGCGAATAACCCCAAGAAAACGGAATCCACGAGGCGGAAGCCTAAGGAGCCTGCCTCGCGCATCGATGAACTGTCGACCTACTACTTGGCGGACGAGATCGCCGGCATGTGGCGTGGCATGATGGTCGTTCTGCCGGAACCGTTTTGGAAGCAGAAGTTCGCTCCGCTCACGCCCGGGGAGTTGGCGCGGTCTCTGAGGGAGTTGGCAGGCCGAGCCGACCTCTCCAAATACCGGAAACGTCGCCCGTCGCCGAAGCAAGCCGAGCGTCAACGACCTTGCCAACCAGGATCGCATGTTTCTACCGCACGTGTGTTGGAAGAAGCCAAACGAAAACTAAAGTGCTAGCTTCAAACCGCTGCCCCTAGCCCCTAATCCCCAATCTCTTCCCTAAACGGGGGGAACGCTACCCTTGACGGTGGCGAGATGGGAAAACTATACTAAGATGTCCCCGTGTCCCCGACTCTTTCTTGAGGCGCCGCTTGCCGCGTCCGCTCGCACGCAGGGTACCCTCGCCGATGAAATGCTCCCTCCGACGCTCGCCGCTGTGGATTGGTCTGGTGGCCGCGGCCATCGCGCTGTGCGGCCCTTGGCAGTCGTTTGGACAGCCCAAGAAAGGCCCCAGCGGAACTGCCCCAGGGCCAAAGAAGCCCAGTCTGGTCAAGCCCCCGGGCGGCCCTGCAACAACCGCCAAGCCGGCTCCACTGCCGAAGAAAGTCCCCGCGGCCAAGGCGCCGCCGGGCACACCGCCCGCGCAGCCTAATCCCGAGACCGAGATTCTGGAAAAGCTCCCACCGGAAGTGCAAGACCCGTTGATCTTCCCCGCTCCGTGGAAGGCCGAGCCGGCGGGGCCGCTGGGCCCCTATCGCGTCATGGCCCCCGGCACGATGATTCTGATCTCCCCGGATCGACGGCCGGAAGACGGCGTCAGCCGCCACAACCTGATCGAATTGCAGCAGTTCGATTGGGCCAAGGAACTTCCCTTCCGACGCGACGTTTGGGCCTTGGAGTTCCGCTTCAAGCCGGTGCGGATCATCGACGTGGACGTGCCTCAGCCCAGCGGAAAGCTGCAGCGCAAGCCGATCTGGTACCTGGTCTACTGCGTCACCAATCTAGGCAAAGTCATGCAGCAAGTCCCGCAGCCGGACGGGACCTACAAGCTCGCCTTCGCCGATCGAGTCGAGAAGCTGGTGCCCCAACCCGACGGCTCGGTCAAGCCGGAGTCCGTCGAGGAGCCGGTCTTCTTTGCGCCGTCTTTCCTCTTGGACAGCATCAATACGGGCAAGCGCTATCCGGACCGGGTGATCCCGGTGGCCATGGCAACGATCCGCCTACGCGAAGACCCGAACCGCCAGTTCTACAACTCCGTAGAGAACGTCCGTGAGTTGAAGCGTGGGGAAACGGTGTGGGGGATTGCCACCTGGGAAGACATCGACCCCGGCACGGACCGATTCTCGGTCTTCGTCCAAGGGCTCACCAACGCCTATGCGTGGACCGATCCACCGGGGGCCTACAAGCCGGGCGACCCGCCGGGCAGCGGGCGCCAGCTCTGGCGGCGGACCCTCAAGCTGAACTTCTGGCGTCCGGGCAACGCGAGGGACGTCGAGGAGTCGCAGATCCGCTTCGGCCTCCCCGGCGAGCCGCAGCACGTCTGGACTTATTGCGACGCGGCCTTCCGCGAGATGCCGGCGACCCCGGCGGCCACCCCGGCCCCCGCAGCCGACAATGGTCAAGGCCCCGGTAATTAGGGGGGTGCCTGTCGGGTCGAGCGGGGAGGATTCCGGAGTCTGGGAGACTGAGGGACCACGGAAACCGTCTGTACCACGTCTCTCCAGGTCCGTCACTGGCCTTGCTCGTTGCCAGGATGCGTTGACTGCCGACGAGGCGGGCGATACAAAGAAAGGTCCGCCCCATTGTCATTCCCCAGCAAGGTGAGAAGGCAGCTATGGCTCATAAAAAAGGACAAGGCTCCAGCCGCAACGGCCGGGATTCCGCCGGGCAGCGGCGAGGTGTGAAGAGATTCGGCGGCGAGTTTGTCCAGGCGGGGTGTATTCTAGTCCGCCAAGTGGGCACAAAATTCCACCCCGGAAGTGGGGTTGGCCGCGGCAAGGATTACACCCTTTTCGCCCTGGTAGACGGCTACGTGACGTTCGACCGCGACGGCCGCCGGGTCAACGTGGTCGCGAGCAATAACTAGGCGCCTTGCCGAAATCCGATGGCTGAAAGCTGATCGCTGAAAGCCCGTTCCGGACAGCGACCTGTCTGGGTGTCGCCGGTTTCCCGCCAGATGTTCGTCGATGAAATCGAGATCCGGGTCGAAGCCGGCCGGGGCGGGGACGGCTGCGTCAGTTTCCGCCGCGAGAAGTACGTCCCGCGCGGCGGTCCCGACGGCGGCGATGGCGGCAATGGCGGCAGCGTGATGGTCCGTGCCGAAGAAGGCGTCAAGAGCCTCGCCTCGCTGGCCCACCGCAGGCAATGGAAGGCCAAGGACGGCCAGCCGGGCCGCGGCGCCCAATGCCACGGGGCCTCGGCCGAAGACCTCGCGATCCGCGTGCCGCCGGGGACCCTGGTGATCGATGCCCAAGGCGGCTACGTGCTCAAGGACCTGGCCCGGCCCGGCGACCAGGCCGTCGTTGCCCGCGGCGGAAAAGGGGGCAAAGGAAACCTCCGCTTCAAGACGTCCACCAACCGGGCCCCGCGCCAATCCACCCCCGGCGGCGACGGCGAGTCCCGCCGGATCCGCCTGGAGCTGAAGATCATTGCCGACGTGGGCCTGATCGGCAAACCGAACGCCGGCAAGAGCACGCTCCTAAGCCGCCTCTCGCGGGCCCGGCCCGAGATCGCCCCCTATCCGTTCACCACCAAGCATCCGAACCTCGGCCGCGTCCAGATTGACTTCGACCGCTCATTCGTCATGGCGGACGTGCCGGGTCTGATCGAAGGGGCCCATGCCGGCGCCGGACTGGGGCACGAATTCCTCCGCCACATCGAGCGGGCGGGAATCCTCGTCCACCTGGTCGAGCCCGAGCCGATGGACGGATCGGATCCGCTGGCCAACTATCGCACGATCCGCGACGAGCTAAAACGCCACGACGCGGAGCTCGGATGGCGGCCCGAGATCGTGGCGGTCACCAAGGCCGACTTGCCCGATGCGGAGGCGGTCCATCGGCGGATGAGCGATGCTCTGGGCCGGCCGGTGCTTTTGATTTCGGCGGTGACCGGACGGGGGCTCAACGAGCTGATCGCCGCCGTGGTGCGGCAGTTGGACCATACCGGCGGGGACGATTCCGGCGCGTGCAACGCGTAGCGGGCGGGCTTGCCCGCCGTTTTCTTGTGGAGTACTGAATGACTTCGCCACGCCGGGCAAGCCCGGCCGCTAACCTGATCGCCGTGGACGTGGGAAACAACCGGACGAAGTTCGGTTTGTTTTCCACGGACTGCTTGCGGTCCGTCGCCCCGAGCGGATTGCCCGAGCCGGTCTCCAGCTTCCACCTCTGCGGGGCGGAGGCCGACCTGGAGACGCTCCGCGGTTGGCTGCCGGCCGGCTTGGATCGCGCGGCGGCGTGGTGGATCGGCAGCGTCAATCGGTCCGCCGCAACGCGGCTGATCGGCTGGCTGCGGGACAATCGGCCGGAAGACTCGATCTCTCTGTTGGCCGCAGGCGACTTGCCGCTTGAGGTCGCACTCCCGCGGCCCGACATGGTCGGCATCGACCGGCTTCTGGACGCCCTGGCGGCAAACCGATTGCGCGGGCCGGGTCGCCCCGCGGTCGTGGTGGACGTGGGGACCGCGATCACGGTCGATCTGGTGTCGCCCGAGGGGACGTTTCTGGGCGGGTCGATCCTGCCGGGGATCGCGATGTCGGCCCGCGCGCTGCACGAGCTGACCGACATGCTGCCATTCTTGGATCTGTCGGAGTTGGCCGACCCGCCGCCGGCTTTGGGGAGTTCGACGGTCGCGGCCATGCAGTCGGGGCTGTTCTGGGGCGCGGTCGGGGCGATCCGTCAGCTCATCGGCGAGTTGACCAAGGATCTGCCGGGCCAGCCCGACGTCTTCTTGACCGGCGGCGCAGGCCCCGCCGTGGCGAAGCTTCTGGGCCGCTCGGCCCGACATGTCCCCCATCTGACGCTCTCCGGCATCGCGCTGGCCGCCGCCCGGACACTCGATCCCCACGCACCATAAAGCCGCGACCGGTGGTCGCGGTCTTGGTGTGCCACTGCTTCGCAGAAGCAGTGCCCCGGGCATTTGCACTGTTCGCGCGCGTCCGCTATGGTACAGACAGTTTTCGGCCTCCGCCGGCACTGCGCCGGCCGGGCCGGCAATCAGACTCCCGCCTGGAGGACCCCATTCATGCAGCGCCTGAGCTTGTGCTTGTGTCTGGCCGTCGTGTTCTGCACGTTCGGAGCCAAAGGGCGGGGACAGGAACCGCCCCGGCTCCGCCTGGCCACCTTCTCCTGCGACGTGACTCCGCCCGTCGGCGGCCAGCCGCTCATCTGGACCATGCCCGTCGAGACCATCGAAGACCCGCTCCTGGCCAAAGGAATCGTGCTCGACGACGGTCGTGCCCGCTACGTGCTCTGTGCCGTGGACTGGTGCGGGCTGTGCAACTCGTCGCACCGGTTGTTCCGCACGAAGCTGGCCGCTGCCGTAGGGACCGACGCCGCCCGCGTCGCGGTCCATTGCGTCCACCAGCACACCGCGCCCTACGTGGACGGCGATGCCCAGCATCTCCTCGACCAGACCAACAAGCCGATCCGCTACGTGGACCTGAAAGCGCTGGAAGGATTCGCCGACCGCGTGGGCGCCGCGGCCAAGCAGTCGCTCGACCGTTTCCAGCCGGTGGATCGGATCGGAACGGGCCAGGCCAAGGTAGACCGGGTCGCTTCCAGCCGCCGGATCATCACCCCCGACGGCAAGATCCACGTCCGTTACAGCTCGGCGGGCAAGGACCCGGCCATGCGGGCCCTGCCTGAAGGGTTCATCGACCCGTACCTCAAGACGATCACTCTGGCCCAGGGAGACAAGCCCCTGGTGCGAATCCACTACTACGCCACGCACCCGCAGAGCTTCTACGGCGACAAACGGGCCTCGTCCGACACGGCGGGGCACGCGCGCGAGCGGCTCCAGCAGAAGGAGAACGTCTTTCAGATCTACTTCGACGGCTGCGGCGGCGACATCACGATGGGCAAGTACAACGACGGCTCGCGGGCCGCACGGGACGAGCTGACGGCCCGGCTTTACGCCGGCATGGAGGCTTCCGTGGCATCGACGCGGTATGCTCCCTTGGGACGGTTGCAGTGGCGGTCGGTTTCCGTGGTGCTCCCCTTGCCGGCGGACGTCGAGAAGGTCTTGAGCCAGAGCAAGGCCACGCTGGAGAACACCAAGCTGACCGACGTGGCCCGGGTGACGGCCGCCACGCGAGTGACCTTCGCCAAACGGATCGACGAGCCGATGGACGCCAGCGTGCTGGCGATCGGGCCGGTGCGGATTCTGCACTTGCCGGGCGAGTCGATGGTCGAGTTCCAGCGGTTTGCCCAGTCGCTGCGCCCGAAGGACTTTGTGGCGGTGGCGGCGTACGGGGACCTGGGGCCGGGCTACGTCTGCACGGAGGCGGCCTTCAAGGAGGGGGGCTACGAGCCGACCGCCTCCCACGTGGCCCCGCAGTCCGAAAAGGCCATGAAGGAGGCGATCCGGCGGCTCCTTATACCATGATAGTCGTATAATGATCCACCCGTTGCGGGGGCATGTGGCAGCGCACAAACCATTTCGGCTGAAACCGGCGCGGTACAATCACTGAGTAGACATTGCATGGGGCAGAAACCACTGAGTGGGAGAAACGGCGTGCCAAAACCAGTGCTTCAAGCCTTGCTCCTGGCTGACCATGTGTATCAAGACAAGGATACGGGCAAGAAAGTCATTGCCGGCACATTCAATCAACTGGGGCTCTCGAAATCCAAGGCACCACCCAAGGATGCCGAACAAGCGCCGACGGGACCTCGCCGCTTGTCCCCGGGCGAAGTGAGCCGGATGGGGAATCCTACCGCCTTCGTCAGCCTCACGGACGTCCGGGGGCCAACCGATCTGCAGTTGCGCTACGTGGACCTCGCCGACAATGGGGTGCTGTTGGTCATTGGGTTTCAGGTTACCAGCGACGACCCTCTGAAGACCGTGGAGGCGATCCTTCCCGTGCCGCCTCTGCCGACACCGCATCCGGGCGTGTACGCGCTGGAATTGCACTGCCACGACGAGCCGTTGGGTGCCCTCCGTGTCACTGTGGTTGAAATGCCGCACTCTTGAACCGAGTGGACTGTAGTGCGTGTTGCCGTGCCGTGCCGGACTGGTTCCGGTAGCCTATCTTTGCTTATGGAAAAGTCCCTCGACCGCAAGCTCGCCCGCGTCCTCGCCGATCCCGCCTGCCGGGACTTCATCATCGCCGACGCCAAGGACGCCGACATGGCCTTCGGGCTGGCCGCCC
>CAYGZI010000336.1:0-6809 GCA_964354245.1 uncultured Planctomycetaceae bacterium | reverse complement strand
CCGTCCTCTACGGCGAGCTGACCTACGACGACGTCCGCCGCCAGAACCTCCGCGTCATGGACCACGAGGCCGTTGCCAAGTGCCAGCAGTACGACCTGCCGATCCTGGTCTTCAATTTCAAGAAGCCGGACCATATCGAGCGGGCCGTGCGCGGCGAGCGCATCGGCACGCTCGTCTCGCGCGGAAACGGATAGCAGTTGTCAGTTGTCGGTTGTCGGTTGGCAATTGTCATTCACTGACAACTGACAACTGACAACCGACAACTGACAACTTCCCTGGGAGTCCAGCCATGTCGGGCGACGAAATCCTCCTGGACGCCGAAGAGCGCATGGAAAAGGCCGTCGGCGTGCTCAAGGGCGCGCTGGCCGGCATCCGCACCGGACGCGCCAATCCGGGCCTGGTCGATTCGGTGCGGGTCGAGGTCTACGGCTCCTCCGTGCCCATCAAGCAACTGGCCACCGTCGGCGTCCCCGAGCCCAATCAACTGGTGATCCGCCCCTTTGACCCCGGCACGCTCAAGGACATCGAGAAGGCCATCCAGGCCGCGGACCTGGGCTTCAACCCCCAG
The DNA here is from genome assembly GCA_964354245.1 of uncultured Planctomycetaceae bacterium. Lineage (GTDB taxonomy): Bacteria > Planctomycetota > Planctomycetia > Pirellulales > Thermoguttaceae > CAYGZI01. The sequence continues at coordinate 6,241 of CAYGZI010000336.1, read as the reverse complement.
GGCGACGGGCGCGTGATCCGGGTCATCGTGCCGCCGCTCTCGATGGAGGTCCGCCGCAAGATGGTCGCCCGCGTCCGCGAGCTGTGCGAAGAGGCCAAGGTGGCCGTCCGCAACATCCGCCGCGACGGCAATAAGCTGGCCGACCAGGCGGAGAAGGACAAGGACCTCTCCGAGGACGAGCGGGACGACGTCAAGGAGCAGGTCCAGGAACTCACCAAGACCTACGAAGCCCGGGCCAACGATCTGGCCAAAGCCCGGGAAAAAGAGGTCATGGAAGAGTAATCCGCAGGACGACTTTCAAGTCGTCCTCCCGTGGGACGGATTGGCAATCCGCCCTACCGCGTCCCCTCACAGCCCCATCCCCAAGAAACCGCCCCGTGCCTCGCTTTCCGCCGCGCAAGACGCTCCACCCCCTCGACGGGCACGGCGAAAACGGAGTGGGCTTGCCCGCGCGAGCGGAGTACGCCGCACCGCCGCCACATCCACACGTTTCGTGTCACACCCCTCGGAATACCCAGGTGGGGCGGAAATCCCGCTGCATGGTTACACCCCGCTGGGCCCTCCAGGCCCGCCACACGCCCCACCACCGCGGCGAGTAGCGTTCCGCAGTCTGCGGAGGGGTTGCGGGGGTTCGTGCAGTCCGGTGGTCCATCCTTTCGGCATGGACGATTCACTGCGCGCCTCATTCTAGCTCTGTAATAGCGCATTCTATCTTGACAACTGATCCACACATGTCATAATGTAATCGGCGATAGATGCGCGCAGAGGTGTTTCTAATGTTTGCCAAGCTCGACGTCGCGAGGCTGAAGTCTCTTATCGAATCGCAACATGTTAGCCAGTTGGAGCTTGCGAAAAGGTCGGGCGTCTCACGCGCCCAACTGGTGAGACTCCTGGCTTCGCCTTGTGAAGTGAGGGTTCGCGAGGATACGGTGGACCGACTAGCTCGCGCCCTGCAGACTGACCCGATCGAGCTCGCGGCTGGGGGGAAGCTGGAGCGGTTCAGGCAGTGGGTTGCCAAGGAGCATAGGTTTGTCGATTTCCGTGGGATGGGAATGCCAAACGTCCAGAAGGAGCCGATTGAGGAGGTCTTCGTTGACGTTGATCTCTCCCTTGACGATACCTGCGAGTCCGGAGACGACTGCGCACCAGCGGGGAGTGTGTCCGGCCGCAAGAATGGCGATTCCAGTCAGCCAATCCCAGCGGCAGAGTGTGTCGCGACGCACGATCGGGTCGTCGTGTTGGGGCATCCGGGATGCGGCAAGACGACCGTGCTTCGGTTCTTGGCTCACCAGTGCGCGACGCGCAGTGACGGAGACGCCGAGACTCCACTCTACATCCGCTTGCCTGAGTTGTGCCGTGCGAGGGAGCTTGATGAGGGGGTGGACCCGATCAAGTTCGTCGCCGCTCGCGCGGCCGAAGGCGGTTGTCCCGACGCGGAATCGTGCCTAAGAGAGGAGTTGGCGCACGATCGGCGTCGCTGTCTGGTCTTACTCGACGGGCTGGACGAGGTCGGGGGGCAACAGCAACGCGGACCCTTGATCGACTGCATCCGGACACTGGTGGAGCGGTACCCGCGAAACCGGTACGTAATCACCTCTCGGGTTGTGGGTTTCGAGTATGGTCCTTGGAGGAGTCAAGGCTTTGCCGCTTACAGGATGCGGAAGTACAACAGGACACAACTCAATGCCTTCGCAGAACGGTGGGCGACGATACTCTCCCGGGCGCGAGGCAAGCCCTCCCAGGAGGTCTTGGAGACTCTGAAGACCGCCATCTTCCTAAATCCGCGTGTGCGGGCGATTGCGTCGAACCCGCTGATTCTGACGATTCTCGTGTTGCTCCACGAGGCGCGAGGCGGGAACCTTCCTCGGCGCCGGGTGGACCTCTATGAGAAGGTTGTGGACGTGTTCCTGGACACGTGGGAGGGCAACAAGCGCTCGGCAGACACGTTCAACGACACTCGCAGCATCGACCTGGACGGACGCGAATTCCGCTGGCTGCTGTCCGACTTGTCGCTGGCCATGCAGAAGAACGACCGGACCGTCGCGCCGAGATGGTGGCTCGTCGAGAAAATGCAGGAATGCCTCCAGCAGAAGCTCGGCTTTGAGCCGGAGAACGCTAAGGATGCGTGCGATGGAATCATCCGTTATCTGACCGAGCGTACCGGCCTCGTCGAGAAGCGAGGGCTGGACCTATTCGCATTCTCTCACCGCACGCTGCAAGAGTACTTTGCGTCGCTCGGCGTGATCGACGAAGCCGACGCCTCAACGTCGCGAGACGTCACCGCCTGCCTTCGCGGCTACTACTACCATCCGCAGTGGTCGGAAGTCGTTCGGCTGGTCGCGGCGCAGCTTGCACCGCCGTTGGCTGAATCCGTAATCTCAACCATTCTCGACGATCCCGACCCGGTGGGCCGGTTCCTCCGCCGAGGGCAGTTGCTCGCGCTGCGGTGTCTTTCCGACGGGACCACGGTGCCCAACCGCCGCCTGCTGGCCGGTGTTTTCGATTCGCTCGCAGATCTCGGCGGATCGCGATGGCTGGGGATCACGCTGGAGTCGATCGATGCGCTCGAGGACTTTGAAGGGACCCGGTGGCAGGAGTTGGCCAAGAGTACCGTGACCGGAATCCTTAGGACGGCAAGGAAGGATCTCAATGCCGATGAGTACGAGTGCCTGTGCCAGCGCGTGTACTTGCCCGAAATCTTCGGCTTGGCCGAGAAAGAGTTGCCTTCGGACTTTTCAGAAGCGGCTCGCGAAGTCGCCGTTACCCATGACGGTACGACTCACTGTCTAGTGCGTTTGAACGCCACGTTGTTGCGGAACGATCCGAAGAAGTGGCGCGCCGATGCTTGCTCGCGCCTCCAAGATCCCGGCCAGAGCGAACGCTTGAAGCTCGCTATTCTGTCCGAAGTCGGCCGCAGGGCGTCCACGGACCGCCGTTCGCGGATCGTCCTGAGGAAGACCCTTTGCTCTCCGGCGGAACCACCGGTACGAGCGGCCTGCGCATCGCTGCTGGGGGCGCGGACGAAAGGGAAGCACAACATCAAGCTCCTCCTGATGCCCGTTCTCGAAAAGGATCATGATCCACTCGTCAGGGGAGCCTGCGCAGCGGCCCTGGAAGATGCAGCCGTAGACGACGCGTCCGTTCGACATCGCCTTATCGAAATCCTCGGCAGCGGTGAACCGGCCGCTGTCCGCGCAGGGGCAGCGAGAGGATTGGAGAAAGCGGCCACCTCGGACCCCTCTGCACTCGACATGCTGAAGCGATGCGCATTGTCTGAAGACGAGCCCGAGGACGTGAGGACCGCGTGCGCTTGGGCTTTGCAGCCGCGGATTGGCGACGACCCGGACGTCACGGAAACTTTCACGTCATGGCTCGATGACGGGCGATCCTCAAAGCTTCGTCGGATCGCCGCCGAGGCTTTGCCTCGGGCGATGGCCGATGAAACGCTCCCCTGGGACGATCGGTTGATCGAACGGGTCGAGGCGATTCTGATGGGCCTGGAAACTCCGTGCCCGTGCGCGTTGCGGAGTCTCGAAGCACTCGCCACGGCTCGGGCGATTCGCGGGGGCCTTCGCCTGGAGGGTGTGTTGCGCGATGCGTTGCGGCCGCTGGGCGATCAGGTCGAGCTGGCCTTTGTCTTCGGCTCCACCGCACGGAATCGGCAACAGGAAGAAAGCGACATCGATTTGTTGGTGATCGGCGAGGTCAATCTGAAGGCGCTGTCAGGGCCGCTCCGGGAGGCGGAGCGGATCTTGGGTCGCCGCATCAACCCGGTGATCTACACACGCGATTCATTCCGACAGAAAGTGCATGCCGGTGATCCGTTCATACTAGACGTATCTCGTCGCGAAAAGATCCCCGTGATATCGGCAAGGGGAGATTCCTTAAGGAAGGATTTGGACGATGAGCTTAGAGCAATGGTATCGGAACGGATGGCTCCAACGGAGTGAGCCGACGATCGCCGAAACCCAGCAGTTGTTTCGCGTTGTCGATCGGAGCCTCTCCGATGCCCAGGCCCAAGGGCTCAGCGCGGATGGTCGCTTTCAGCACGCCTACGATGCGGCGCTGCAGTTGTGTATGATCCCACTCCATGCAGCGGGATTCCGGGTACGCAAGGGAGAAGGGCATCACAAGCGCGGCATCGAATCGCTCCGCTACACCCTCGGTGACGCGCGGTCCGGGACCGCCGATCATATCGAGCGCTGCTCGCGGCAGAGAGGCCAAGCCATGTATGAGCGCGTTGGCGTCGTAAGCGAAGAAGACGCCGATGAGTTGCTGACGACGGCGAAGCAACTGAGAACCGACGTGGTCGCCTGGCTCAAGGCAAACCACCCGACGTTGGTCCCACCAGGTGTCTAGTGCGCCGCTACTTCGGCAGCGGCGGCACCGGGCCGGGCTTCGGCTCCGGCACCTTCTTCAGCTCGTAGGGGTGGTTCCTCTTGCGCAGGACCTTGGCCTCGACGATCCTGTCGATCGTGTCCGGCTCGGCGTTGGCGAACTCCTTCGGTGAGATCGGCCGGAGTCGTCCAACCACATCGAGGCCCTTGGTGATGCGACCGAAACACGTGTCCTTCCCGCTCGGCTGAGGCAAGACAAGGAGGCGAAACTGGGAAGTCCCCTTGCCGGGGGAGCTGGCCACCGTCGGGGCGACGATGCTGCCACGGAAGCGGACCCGTTTTGGCGGGTCGCTTTGAGGGTGTAGGATCCAATCGACATCTCCGTCCTTGCGGACCATACCCCCAGCCTCCGCTCCGGATAGTCGGCTCACCCCATAAAAAGCGATCCCGTTATAGATTCCCTGCTCGACCAACGCGATGAAGTTGTTCACTGTGTTGGGCGCTTCGTTTTCGAAGAGTTCCAGTTCGATGTCGCCCTTGGTCGTCCGCAGCAAGACCCTTGGCAACTGGGTTTCCGGCGACGCATTGGCCTTGGCCTCGGCGGCGCGGATTGCCAGCTCCTTTCTCCAAGCCTCCTTGTACGAGGCGCAACTGCGTAGGGCCGTCTGGGCGACTTGCGCCTGACGCGGGGCCTTCGCGGCGAGTCTGCCAAGCACGTTGTTCTCGTCAGCCAGGCGGAGCCACTCCTTCGCCAGGTCGAACTCGTTAGCCGCAAACGCAGCGATCCCCGCCAAAACGTAGATGTCCTTCTGGTAGAATCCGCGGTTGATCTTCGGATCGAAACCGTGGTCGAAGAGCAGTTTGGCGATCGAAAAGGCCTGTTCGTACATACCTCTGCCGACGTGATCCGCGACAGTTCTAAGAAGGAACTCGGCCGGATAGGACGACGAGTCCGGGGCCTCCGAGTACGCCGCCGCGGCCGCGGCCCGCAGCCCCGGCAGCATGGCCTCGCCCTCTTCCAGCAGCTTGCGGTAGCGCTCGTCCAACTCCACTTGCCTGCTCAGCGGCGTCCCGCGAAACTCGCCGCGGAGCTCGTAAAGCTCGGCCAGAATCCCCTTCCACTCGGCGAACCGCCGGTCGAACTCCGCATTCTTCGGACCGGGCTCACCGGCCGAGCCAGCTCCAAGTGCCCACGCCGGCGCAAACACAAGGCCGGCCGTAATCAGTAAGAAACGCAAGGAAGTTCTCATGCCCGATACACCCGTTTGCTCACTCCATGTACAGCCGCGACGACTAGTCGCGACCTCCTTCTCCCTATATGCCACCTACCACCTGCCACCTGTCAATTGGCCGCGCCTTCCTTCCCCGCCCACTGTACCGTACCATACCGGGGGCAAGGTCTTCCAGGGGCGATGGCCCAACGCGGCTCTGGAGCACTCTCCCTTCCATGTCCCAACGCCGATCAGACCCCTCGAAGGGGCGGCCACGCCGGACCCCGCCGCGCGTGCTGGCCGAGCCGGTCAGCCTGCGCATCGTCGGCGGCCGGTTCCGCGGCCGGCGCCTTCACTATAGCGGCGATCCCCGAGTCCGCCCCATGAAGGACCGGGTGCGCGAGGCGGTCTTCAACCTCCTGGGCGATTCCGTGCGCGGCAGACACGCCGTCGATCTGTTTGCCGGGACTGGGGCCCTCGCCCTGGAAGCCCTCAGCCGCGGTGCGCTGCGGGCAACCTTGATCGAGCAGCACTATCCCACGGCCGAGATCCTCCGCCGCAACATTGCGGCCTTGGGCGTCGAGCCGCTCTGCGAGGTGATTACCGGAAACGTCTTCCGGCGTGCCCGCTGGGAACAGACCCTGACGGCCGCCCCCTGGCTGGTCTTCTCATCCCCCCCCTATGCGTTCTACG
>CAYGZI010000335.1:0-6829 GCA_964354245.1 uncultured Planctomycetaceae bacterium | reverse complement strand
CCACCCACCACCCACCACCCGCCACCTACCACCGGAGAATCGCCGTGCTCATTGAGAATCCGCCCGTCGCCGTCACCGACAGCCTCTTCATGCTGGGGACCGCCGAGTATCCCGTCTATTTGTTCAAGGGGGACCGCGAAGCGGCCATCTTCGAGGGCGGCATCGGCGCCGTCGGCCCGCTGGTGTCCGGGCAGATGAGGCAGCTCGACATCCCCGCCGGGTTGGTCAAGCAGGTCATTGTCACCCACGCCCATCCGGACCACGTCATGGCGGTGCCGGCGTTCCGCCAGATGTTTCCGGGCGTCCGCGTGGTGGCCTCGGAGAAAGCGGCGGCGACGATGGGCGCGGAGAAGGCGATCGCCTTCTTCAGCGGCGTGGACCAGATGCTCGCGGAGTCGCTCCGCAAGGCGGGCCGGATTGCCGATCGGGACCTGCCGCCGCTTGCCGAGAAGCGGATCGCCGTCGACCGCACCGTCAAAGAGGGCGACGAACTCCACGTGGACGGCGCCGTTTTCACAGTCTTGGAGACGCCGGGGCACAGCGAGTGCAGCCTGAGCTTCTTCGAGCCGGTCGAGCGGATCCTGGTCGTCTCGGATGCCACGGGTTACTACATCCCGCAGGAAGGCAGTTGGTGGCCGAACTACTTCAGCGGCTACGGGGATTACGTGCGGTCGATCGAGCGGTTGGCCGGTTTAGGGGCTGAGGTGCTTTGTCTGAGCCACAACGCGGCCATCGAGGGCGCCGACGAGGTGGCCGGCTACTTTCGGGACGCCCTGGCGGCGACTATCGAGTATCACCAGCGTATCGTCGCCGAGGCCAAGGCCGGCAAGCCCGCCCGCCAGATCGGAGAGATTCTCGGCGCGGAAATCCACGCCAAGGCGCCGCTCCTGCCGCTGGATTTTTTCCAGAAGAATTGCGGGCTGTTGGCTAAGATGTCGTTGAAGCACGAGGGAATGGAAGCGAGGTAGGTGGCGCGTGACGGGTGGCGCGTGGCGGGTGACGAGCCACTCCCAGCATGCGCCACCCACCACCCGCCACCCGCCACCCACAACCTCCGCGGAGAAAAATATCGATGTTGCGATCCAGAATCCTCGGCACCGGCGTCCATCTGCCCCCGCGCGTCGTGACGAATTTCGACGTGATGCAGATGATGGAAACCACCAACGAGTTCATCGTCGAGCGGACCGGCGTACGCCGGCGCCGCCATGCCGATCCCGAGCTGTCGGCCTCTGACCTGGCCGCTGCGGCCTGCCAAAGCGCGGTCGCCGACGCCGGCCTGAGCATGACCCAGATCGACCTGGTGATTATGAACACGATCACCCCCGACCATGCCGACCCCGGCTGCGCGTTCTTCCTCCAGCCCAAGCTCGGACTGAGCGGCATCCCCGTGATCGACATCAAGCAGCAGTGCGCCGGGCTGATCTACGGGCTGTCGATTGCCGACCACTTCGTGCGGGCCGGCACCTACCGCCACGTGCTCGTGGTCTGCGCGGAGATGCTATCCAAGCGGATCGACGGCTCCTACGACGGGCGCAACATCGCCATCCTGCTGGGCGACGGCGCGGGGGCCGCGGTGGTGGGACCGGCCGCGGAAAAGGGGACAGGTCCAATTTGTGCGAATCACCCTTCGGGCGGGCACCAGCCGGAGGCTGGTCTCGGCAAATTGGACCTGTCCCCTTTTCCGGCGGACGACGGGCGATCCGGCATTCTCTCGACGATTCTTCATGCCGACGGCAGCGGGGCGAAAGCCCTGGTCACTGCCGCGCCCGGCAGCGGATTGGGCCGCAAGGAACACATCACCAAGGAGGACATCGACACCGGGCGGGTCCACTTCCGCATGGACGGCAAGGCGGTCTTTGACAGCGGCGTGGCCCGCATGTCGGAGGCGGTCTTCGAGTCGCTCTCGGCCAACGGGCTGACGATGGACCAGATCGACGTATTGATCCCCCATCAGGCCAACCTGCGGATGCTGGAGGCGATTGTCAAGCAGACCGGCTTCCCGCCGGAGAAGGTCTACGTGAACGTGGAGGAATACGGCAACATCGCGTCGGCGTCGCTGCCGATCGCGCTGGACGAGGCCCGGCGCAAGGGCATGGCCAAGCCCGGCAGCCTGGTCCTGCTGGTGGCCTTCGGCTCGGGGTTTGTGTGGGCGTCGGCGCTCTTGCGGATGTAGGGTTCAGGGTTCAGGGTTCAGAGCCGGGCCGTGTCGGCCCGGAAGGGTTCGGAGCCGGGCCGTGTCGGCCCGGAAGGGCGCAGGCATTTGCCTTGCCCTCCAAGAAGGGGTAGGATACTGGCATGAGCACTGTACAAGAGATTCAAGAAGCGCTTCAGCACCTTTCGCCGGAGGAGTTGGCTTCGTTTCGCCAGTGGTTTGCCGAGTTCGATGCCGGCGTCTGGGACCGGCAATTCGAGGAGGACGTGGCCGCCGGGCGACTGGACCATCTGGCCGACGAGGCGATCCGCGACTTGCGCGAAGGGCGCTGCACCGATCTGTGAGACACCGAGCGACGCCACGCTTTTGGGTCTGCTATGGCCAACTGCCGCAGGAACTGCGGCGGCTGGCCGACAATTGTTACGCCCTGTTGCGCGACCATCCACGACACCCTTCGCTGCACCTGAAGAAGGTGGGGCGATTCTGGTCGGTCCGTGTGGGTCTGCACTACCGAGCGGTGGCTGTGGAACACGGGGGTGACTTGGTTTGGTTCTGGATCGGGCCGCACGCAGACTACGAGAGGCTCCTTGGTCGCCGATAGCTGAGAGCCATACCGGAGAACTTGCATGTCACAACAACCGACTTCCACGCGTCGCCAGTTTCTCGGTGCCGCGGCCGTTCTGTCCGCGCCTTGCTTCATTCCTTCGAACGTACTGGCGGCGCCGGGAAAACCCGGGGCCGCCGAGCGATTCACCGTTGCCGTGATCGGCGTGGGCGGGATGGGGAGCGCTCATCTGGGCAACTTGATCCAGTTCCGCAAGGAAGGGAAGGTCCACGTCGCCGCGGTCTGCGACTGTGATGAGGGCCGCCTGGCCAATGCCGTCAAGACCGCCGGGCCCGGCGTCCAGCCGTACCGCGACTATCGCTACATCCTCCAGCGCAAGGACGTCGACGCCGTGATCATCGCCACGCCCGACCATTGGCACGCCGTGCAGACGGTCCACGCCTGCGAGTGCGGCAAGCACGTCTACGTCGAGAAGCCCGCCTCGTGTACCGTCGAGGAAGGCAAGGCCATGGTCGCCGCCGCGCGGAAGAACAACCGCGCAGTCCAGGTCGGGGCCCAAGGCCGCACCGGCCTGGGAGCCTGGCACACCTGCCGGGCGATCCGCAACGGCATCGTCGGCCGCGTGAGCAAGGTCACCTGCTGGCACTACGCCAATCCGGTGGATGAAAATCCCGTGGCCGACTCGGCACCACCGCGCGGGCTCGACTGGGACCTGTGGCTCGGCCCCTTGCGCTGGCGCCCGTACAACCCGCGGTATCAGCCGGGCGTCTTCCGCTGGTTCCTCGAATCGGGCGGCGGCCAGATCCGCGACCGCGGGGCCCACCAGTTCAGCACGGTCGTCTGGTGCATGAACGCCGACAACCAGGTCTCTTTCACCGTCCAGGCCAAGGGCACCCCGCCCACCAAGGGCCTCTGGGACTCTCCGGTCGATATGGAGGTCGTTTACCAGTTCAAGGACCCGGACTGGACGCTCGTTTGGGGCCAGCCGGGCCAGAAAGTCGGCAAGACCGAGTTCGGCAACGTCTTCTGGGGCGACAAGGAGTATGAGGGCAAGAAGTACCTGGTGCTGGAATGGGAGGGGGCCTATCGCGGCGCCGAGCCGGAGGCGGTCAACTTCAAGCTCCCGCCCGGCGGCGTCGAGGTCGAGCGCACGGCCGAGTACGCCGACTTCAACATGAACCACAAGGCCGACTGGTTCAAGGCGATCCGCACCGGCACTCGACCCGCCGTGGACGTCGAGATCGCCCACCGCACGGCCACGCTCTGCAACCTGGGCAACATCTCGTACATCCTGGGCCGCAAGCTCGTCTGGGACGGCGTGAAGCAGCAGGTGATCGGCGACGAGGCGGCCAACCGGCTGCTTGGGCGGCCGCAACGGCAGCCGTATCACCTGTAGGGTTCGGGGTTCAGGGGTCAGGGCGACGGACAAGCGGATGCACCCCAACGGTGGGGGATCTTGAAAAACCGCAGGGGCGGCGTTACCGTTGAATACAGGATGGACTTGCGGAGCGAACGATGGTCCCCGGGAGGGGGGCTATGCAACGGAACGTCGATCCGCCACTTGCGTGTGATAGGTCCGCTTCGATTCAAGGCTCTAAGAAACGACACAGGACGTAGTGATGACCCTGAAACCGACGGATTGGAGCGTGGTGATTGTTGGACGCTGGAACCGGGCGATCCTCACTCCAGCCGGCGTTGCGAAACGAGTCTTCGACCTTGAAGACGCGCAGCAGGTCGAAGTGCTTGTGCCTCTCGACGGTGTTTCACCGTACTTGGTTCGTCACCCACATCGCAAGATCGTCGCCAGGACGGATGAGACACGTCTGCAGATCACCTTGGAGGAGTATGACTACGAGACCCTCGGTTGCGCCATGTCGTGCGGTGTAAACGCCATGGCCTCCCTCCCTGAGACCCCGTTCGCGGCCGCGGGGTTCAACGTGAATTATCACTGCGAGGAGATCACCCCCGCGATGGCCCGGTTACTGACGGCGGAGGCCGACAAGCTGCTTTCGCAGGTGGACTTGAAGATCGCTGCGAGAACGGTTTCCAGGTCTCTGGAGTTTGGCGAGGGGCAGGTGAACCTGACCTTGACTTCGGAAGGGAACTCCTTCAGGCTCCTTGCGAACTTCCACCGGGCCTCCGCCGCGCGAGCGGACCTCGAAGACTGGTTGAAGACGCCCGTGGACGACGTTCGCCGCCTCATGGATACCGTCTTTCGCGTTTTGGACATCGATATCGAGGAGCCGAGTTATGAGTCCGACGGACAGTGACCATACGCCGACTGAGACTTCCTCCCATGCGGCCGCGCGTGACTTCGCGGCGAATTCCGGCACGGTGCCATCGCGAACCGGCGAAAGCCAAACGACGTCGCCGCCAGCGAGCCCCGGCTCTACGGTGCCTGCCTCCATCGAGGCGAGTCCTGCATGGCTTCGGTACAACCCGCATCGCATTCGAACCGGCCGTCCGGACTCCACGACGCGACCATGAGTGGTGACTCCTCTCCCAGACCGACCCACTTCACGTATCAGGAGGTCGCGGAGCCTGACGCAGACCTCTGTCAGGGCGACATCCTTCAGCCAACCCACGAGATTCGATCACTTCTGGCCGAAGTTCACCCGCACTTCAACAATGACAAGTATGTCGCCTTCGTCGTGCTCACTCAGACGTGCGATCTGGTTCGGCGTGACCGCGAACCGTGCAAGAGCAGGTACGTCAATCTGGCTGTAGTGAGGCCACTCAGAGACGTACTGCTCCCCCTGCTCGACCGGGTGTGCCAGCGGGTGAGGTTAGGGGGCGCTGCCGTTGATGGCGTGTACACGTTTGAAACGAAGTTCCGGGCCGAGCAGCTCGTGGAGAGAATCCTCAATCAGAACGCTCAAGCCGAAGGCTTGTTCTACTTGCACAGCGACATGGCCGTGGGGATCGCGGTTCCTTCTGTCGCCCTGCTTCAAGTGAGCGTTGCCGTACGCGCTCAAGAGCACTACGACAAGTTGGTCAGGGCCCGGTCGGGAAGGCTCAGAGACGAGTTCCAGAGCAAGCTCGGTTGGCTGATCGGGAACCTGTTTTCGCGCGTTGCCACGGAAGACATGCCGAGGATCCAGCGGAAGCAGATCATCGTCGAATTGCTCGAACCGGCGGATGACCAGGACGAAGAGGCTCCCCGATGGATTCCCGGCGTGAACGTTCCGCTTGCGAAGAAGGCCAAGGTGACGGCGGCTGGGTTGAGCAGGCCAGAGGCTGCGGCTCTGCTGGCAAGTTACCGTCCGAAGCCTCCGCGGGAGATGGCCATTGGGAGGGTCGTTGAGTCGCTAAAGGAATTGCTGCCCGAAATCTCTGAATCAAAGGTCAACGAACTCCGCAATCGATTGGCAGCCGATCCCGAATTCGAGTCTGCGTGCAAGTAGCCTGGCCCCGGCGATTGGCTGCGGATTCCGTCGCGTTGTCTTGCCACCCCAGGGTGTAAAGTTGAGCTTCGCGACTTCTCGTCTCGAGATTGCTGGGGCTCCGCCCCAGCCTACTGCCTGTTGCCGCCACGGCATGGGAAGCTGAACGTGAAAAGGATCCCCGGACTCTTCATCACCGGCACCGACACGGGCGTCGGAAAGACGTACGTGGCGGCGATGATCGCGCGATCTCTGCGCGCGGAGGGGCATCGGGTCGGAGTGTACAAGCCGGCGGCGAGCGGTTGCCGGAGGGTTCAGGGTTCAGGGTTCAGGGTAGGGCGACTTTCAAAGTCGCCCCACACGCTTGTCTCGGACGACGCGATCCAACTCTGGGAGGCGGCGGGGCGGCCGGGGACGCTCCAGCGCGTCTGCCCGCAATGCTTCGAGGCGCCGATTGCGCCGCATTTGGCGGCCGTCGGGGAGGGCCGAAAGCTCGACGCGAAACTGCTCCGCAGCGGCATCGAGTATTGGAAGAAGCGGTCGGACGTGATCCTGGTCGAAGGGGCCGGCGGGCTGATGTCGCCGCTGGGCGACGAAGAATATGTGGCCGATTTGGCTCACGACTTCGGCTTCCCGCTGGTGATCGTCGCGCGCAACGCCCTGGGCACGATCAACCAGACGCTGCAGACCTTGATCGCGGCGGCGACGTTCCGCGAGGGACTTCCGATC
>CAYGZI010000334.1:0-6853 GCA_964354245.1 uncultured Planctomycetaceae bacterium | reverse complement strand
GGCCGGCGCTGGGCCGGCACCCGCTGATTGAACACCCGACCCGGGAAGGCTTCGGTATTGCCAGCCAGTTGCGCGCGGCCTTGGAGAACCAGGACTACCGCGAGGCGGCGCAGGTCATCACCTCCACGACCAACTACGAGCGATTGGGCCTCTTGCCGGATTGGAGCGATCCGTGGCTCCTCACGTCGCTGCCGGCCATGGCTGCGGCAACGGCCCGCGACCGCCCCGCGCTGGCCAAGTCGATCCAGGAAGTTGCCGCGGCGGTCGGGCAGTTGCGCCTGCGCCAGGCAGTGGCCGGCGGCAATCCGGCGGCCGTCGAAGCCGTGGCCTACGAATTCCCCGGGACGGAACTGGCCGCGGCCGCGAATCGCTGGCTCGGCGACCGCGAAACGTCGATGGGCCGGTTCGTCGAGGCGATGGCCCAGTACCGCCGGTCTTACGCCTCGGCGTCGCCAGCGGATCGCGAGGTCCTGATCGCCCGCGCCCGCTTGCTCGGGGCCCTGTGCGGCGTGGACGTGGGCCAGGCGCCGAGGGCGCCGGTCCGGCTCGGCGCGATGCAGTTCTCGCCGGCCGAGTTCGAGCAGATGATCGACCCGCTCCGGCAGGCCCGTGCCGCTGTAGCACAGCCGCCCCCGGCTGCGTCGCAGTCGCCCCCGGCTGTGTCCCAGCCGCCCTCGGCTGTGGCGCTTCGCCCCGGGCGGTTTGAGGCCCGCTTCTTCGCCCGCCTCGAAGGACGCGACGTGAAGCGCCCGAGCGGCTATCCGGACCGCGGGGTCGATTGGGCGGGCCGGCAGATCGCGGTCCAGGTCGCCGACGGCCGGATGGTCGTCAACAACCGCATCGAGCAGACCGCTTTCGGATTGGCAACCGGCAAGCCGCTCTGGGCCAGCCGGCTGGACGTCGAAGAGGGCAAGCAGCAGTGGGCGTCCCTGGCAGTGCAGCCGGTCGTGACGGCCGGTGAGGTCTTCTGCCGCAGGCTCACCAACAAGGGCCCGGAGCTGATCGCCGTGGACTCCGGCGACGGCCGGCTCTTCTGGCGCACGCAGCCGGGCGACGCCATGGTCAGCGATCCGCTGTTTGTCGGCGATCGGCTGTTCGTCCTGAGCGCGACCGCGGACCCGGGCAGCAAGATCGCGCTTTACCTGGTGGGTCTGGACCTCTTCACCGGGCGGGTCCGCAGCCGCGCGCCGCTGGCCGAGTTCCGCGACGTTTGGCGCGGGCAGCTTCCGTGCCAGGCCGACGCGGTCGAAGAGAAGATCGTCGCCGTAGCCGGCGGGTGCGTCCTCTGCTGCGACGCGGCGGGCCGGGTCCAATGGCTGCGGCGTCAGGCGTGGATTCCGCCCTCCAGCTTCGAGTATTCCAGCGGCCGCGAGTGGATCGACCAGTGCTTCTCGCCGCCGGTGATCGCCGAAGGACGGGTCTTTGCCGCGCAGCCCGGCGTCTGGGCCGTCGAGTGCATGGACCTGGAAAGCGGGCGCCTGCAATGGCGCCAAGCCCTCGGCGGACTGGTGCGGCTTCTGGGCCAGGCCAAAGGCCGACTGATCGTTGAAACGACCGAGGGGCTGCTGGGACTCGACCCGGGGTCCGGGCGCGTCGTCTGGTGGCAGGAGATCCGCGACCGTCTGGACATGGTCCTGTGCGGCCCGCAGGGACCAGTGCTGACCGCACACCTCGGCCCGAAGAAAGACGGCGGCCCGGCGCCGATATGGCTGACCTGGATGGATCCGGAGAGCGGGCGGCGGCTGGGCCGGAGCGTGCTGAAGCCGCCGTCGTCGGGCGAGGGATGGCTCAAGCCCCTCGTCGCGGCGGAAGGGCGGCTCTGGGCCTTTTGGGCCTCGCTCCAGGAGCCAACCAAACGCGAAATCCTGGAGCTGATCCGGGTCGGGGAGCCGGAAGAGGGGCCGGAAGGCGGGTAGCCTTGACAACCCCCCCGACCGTGCCCACAATAGAAGGCCGCTACACTCACTGGGGGTCGAGTGATTGCGATTTGCAGAGTCGGCAGGCAGCGTGAGCATGGACCACGATTGCCGATCGGACACCTTGGGATGAGACCACGGTTCCTCAGTGAGTTTCTTGCGGGCGCTGCCGCGCTGGCCGCGGCAATGGCCCTTCCCGCTCCCGCCCTGGCCCAGGGCAACTGGGAAATTACTCCCGAGAGCGAGCAGGCCCTGGCCCGCGGCCTCGACTGGCTCGCACGCCATCAGGGCCCGCAAGGCAACTGGGAATCCAACGATCTCGGCCTGGTGAGCACGGGCGTGCTGGCGTTTCTGGCCGCGGGGCACCGGCCCGGCATCGGACGCTACGGCGAGAACGTGCGCCGGGCCCAGGACTACGTGCTGCGCAGCGCCCAGCCCTCGGGGCTCTTGAACATCGCCGAGCCCCGGCGCGGGATGTACAACCACGGGCTCTCGACGTTCATGCTCGGGCAACTGTACGGCACGAGCCCCGACCCGCGGATCGGTGCGGTGCTGGACCGGGCGATCAAGCTGATCGCGCAGACGCAGTGCGAGGACGGCGGCTGGGACTACGTGGCCCAGCGCCAGCCGCAGGGGCACGACCTGAGTCTCGTGGTGATGCAGTCCCTGGCGCTCCGCAGCGCAGTGGACATCGGGCTGGACGTGCCGGACGAGGTGGTGCAGCAAGCCGTCAAGTGCGTGCGCGAGCACTACACGCCTCAAGGCTGCCCGCGCAATGCGCCGGAAAGCGTGCAGAAGCAGCATCCCGGCCGCTTCACCTACAGCAAGGGCGGCGGCCAGGCCACGCTGGCCATGGCCGCGGCGGGCGTGGTCTGCCTCCAGGAGTTCGCCCAATACGACACCGACGGCTGGCGCATCGACAAGAACATCCAGATCGTGCTGGACGAGATCGACAAGCAGGCCAAGCCCGAGGTCATGGCCCGCGAGCACCGGGCCCCGTTCGACGCCTATACCCTGGCCTACGTGTCGCAAGCCCTGTACCAGGTGGGCGGCGAGGCGTGGAAGAAGGGCTATCCGCGGCTGCGCGATGCCGTGGTGGCGGGCCAGATCCGCGATCCGGGCAACCCTGCCCGCGACGGCGTATGGCAGGCCGCCCATTGGGTCGGCGGCCGGCCCGGCGAGCTGTACAGCACGAGCGTGGCCTGCTTTGTGTTGGCCATTCCCAACCGTTACCTGCCGATCCTCCAAGAAGGACGGATTGATACCCTCCGAGCGCGATTTGGCGCGAAACCGTAACCTGCCGCACCTTCGTTGGGGCAGCAGTCCAACTGCTCCCCCAACGGGAAGAAACCGTAACCTGCCCCAACTGAGACAAGCGCCGCGCAAGCGCGGCGGCTAAGCAGACTTCCGAAGTCTCTGAGACTTCGGAAGTGTGTGAGTCGAAGCGCCGGGCAAGCCCGGCCGCTACGCCCTGCCCCCTGAACCCTGAACCCTGAACCCTCCCATGCTCCACGCCTGGTGGTTTGCCGTTGGCGGACTGGTGCTCGCGGCCGGGCCGGTGGCGATCCACCTGTTGAACCGGCAGCGGTACCGCGTGGTGTATTGGGCGGCGATGGACTTCCTGCGTCAGGCCATCCGTCGCAGCCGGCGCCTGATGCGCCTGCAAGACATCCTCCTCATGCTGCTGCGGAGCCTTTGCGTATTCTTGTTCGGCCTGGCCATGGCCCGGCCCTACTTCACCCGCCCCTCGGCCGAGGTCTATCCCGACCAGCCGGTCCATGCCGTCCTGGCAATCGACAACAGCCTGAGCATGGGCTACGAGCGGCTGGGGGGGACGCTTTTGGACGGGGCCAAGGCGCGGGCCAAGGAGTTCGTGGGCCGGCTGCCGCCGGGGAGCCGGATTTCCGTGTTGCCCGCCTGCGGCTCTGCCGGCGCGGTGAACCCGGGGGCGTACAGCACCAAGGAAGACGCGGTCGACGCGATCAACGCCGTATCGCTGGTGGACCGCAGCGCGAAGGCCGCGACCGTGCTCGATCTGGCCCAGGCGGCCTGCCGCCGTATCGCCAGCCCCTCCACCAAGCAGATCGTGTTCCTCTCGGACCAGCAGGCGATCAACTGGCCGCAGGAGTCGCTGGCCCCGCAGATCGAGAAGCTGGCCGGGCCGCTCCAGCTCGTGCAGGTTGGGGCGTCGGGCGAGGAAAACGCATGGATTTCGGACTTCCGCCTCCAGGACGGGATTGCCGACGTGCAGACTCCCGCGGTCTTCCTGGCCACGGTCCGCTTCCAGGGGCTTGCCCCGCGCCGGGTGCAAGTGATGCTGAGCATCGAGGGCATGCCCTTTGCCCCGCAGACGGTCGAGCTGCAGCCCGGACAGGCCAAGGAAATCCGCTTCCCCGCGTACCGTTTCAGCGTGCCGGTGCAGCCGGGGCAGGTGACGTTTGTCCGGGCCGAGGTCGCCATCGAGCCGCACGACCACCTCGCGGCCGACGACCGCCGCGTGCTGGCCGTGCCCGTGGTGGCAGCCCTGCCGGTGGTCTTCGTCGATAAGCTCGGGCCGGACGAGGACCCGAAAAGGAACTGGTACGGCGAGACCTTCCGCCTGCGTCGGCTCTTGGCCCCTGAGATCACCCGCGAGGAGCGGGCGAAGCAGTTGGTCCAGGTGCGGCACCTCAAGCCGGAGCGGCTCTCCCTGGAGCAGCTTCGCGACGCGCGCTTGGTGGTCGTGGCAGGACTGCCTAAGCCGCCCTCGCCTCCGACGCTCCTGCTCTTGCGCCAATACGTGGAGCAGGGCGGGAGCCTGGTGTTGGCTGCGGGGGGCGACTTCAACCCGGGCGCATGGACCCAAGCGGCCTACAGCGACGGCCTGGGCATCCTTCCCGCGCCGCTTAAACCCGCGCCCGTCGGCACGGTCCCGGGCCTCGCCCGCGGTCAGACCATCAAGGCATTCCAGCTCGATTTCAACAGCCTGATCCACGAGTACTTCGTCCTGGAGCAGACCTCGCGCGAGGAATTGGAGGAGCTGTATCGCCTGCCGTACTTCTTCAAGGCAGTGGAAGCGGACACCAGCGACGGGACCGTCGAGAAGATGGTCGGCGCCGTGGCCGGCCAGATCGAGAAGGACCGCAAGGCCCTGGCCGACATCGACCAGCGCCTGGCCGAGCTTAACGCTGCCGCCGCCAAGGCCACCGACGGCGCCTCCGCGTACCAGGACCGGATGCGACTGGAAAGCACGCGCGAAGAATTGCAGCCCCAGTGGCTCCTTTGGGCCCGCTCGATCGAGGGCCCGGAGGATCAAGCCGCAAGTCCGCAGGAATTGGCCGAGCGGAGCAAGCCGCGAATCCTGGGCAGCTATACCAACCAGGTCCCCTTTCTGATCGAGCGTCAAATGGGCCGCGGCCGGGTCTTGTTCCTCTCCACCGGCGTCTTCCGCGATTGGAACACGCTGACGGCCACTAACGCCGCGCTGGTGTTCGACCGCATCTTCCGCGACCTCTTGGCACGGACCCTCCCAAAGCGAAACCTCACCACCACCGAGCGATTAGTCATCCCCGTTCCGCCGGAAATGCGATCCTCCCAGTTCACGCTCACCGACCCCGCCGGCAACGTCGATCGCCTCTCGGTCGATGCCCTCGGGGGCGACCGATACGGGCTGGTGCTCGGCAATCTGGTCGAGCGCGGGTTCTACCGCGTTGAGGTGGCGGGTGACGGGGGGCGCGTGGCGGGCATCGACACCCCCGCCACCCTTCACCCGTCACCCGCCGCCTCCCTGGTGGCGGTCAACGGGCCGGCCGAGGAGTCGGAGCTGGCGGCGCTGGACGCGGCCGGCCT
Source organism: uncultured Planctomycetaceae bacterium (assembly GCA_964354245.1). Taxonomy (GTDB): domain Bacteria; phylum Planctomycetota; class Planctomycetia; order Pirellulales; family Thermoguttaceae; genus CAYGZI01. The sequence goes on along the minus strand of CAYGZI010000334.1, from coordinate 1,109 downwards.
TCAGGCTCGCATGACCGGGGCGGAATACCGCTGGGTGCCGGAGGAGTCGTCGATCCGCCTGGCTGCTGGCGCGGACCTCGACCAGGACCTGTGGAAGTGGGTGATCCTGGCCGTCTTCGCCGTCTTGGCCGTGGAGTCGGCGATCCTGGCATGGCCGCTGTTGCGCCGGGAGGCTGGGCCATGAGCCTCACCCATTGGATCGGCCGCCTCTTGGGCCTCGAAGACGCCGTGGAGATCGGCTCGGTCGATCGGTCGTGGGCCGCCCCGTGGGCACACGACGGGCCGGCTTGGGTCCTGCTGGGCTGCCTGGCATTGGCCGTGTTGGCCGTCGTCTTCTACACCCGGCTCCAGCACATTCATCGCGTGCGGACGCGGCTCGTCTTGGGACTCTTCCGCGCGGCGGTGCTCGTCCTCTTGTTCCTGATGCTCGCCGAGCCGGTGCTCACGATCCGCGTGACCAGCCGGCTCCGCCCGACCTTGTGGATCCTGCTGGACGGCACCGAAAGCATGGCCATCCAAGACCCATTGCCGGAGGCCGAGGCGGCCCGCCTCGCCGAGGCGGTCGGTTTGGCACGGCCGGGAGGCACGAGCCCCGGCGCCGTGACGGCCCAGCCCGCCAGAGTGGACTTCGTTAAGGCCCTGCTGGGCAAGAAGGACGGTAATCTGCTCGACCGGCTGGGCCGAAAGGCCCGCTTGCAGGCGTTCTTGTTGGACCGGCCAGACGGCGTGCGGGCCTTGGAGGCTTCCACGTCCGGGGACGAGCGGCTCGATCCCGCACGCTTGTGCGACCAGTGGACCACCAAGTGTCAGGTCACTGCGCTCGGCGCCGCGATGGAGGACCTTGCCCGTCGCCAGACGTCGGGCAGCGTCTCGGGGGTGGTGATCTTCAGCGACTTCAACCATAACGCCGGGCCCTCGGCCGTGGAATCCGAAGAACAGATCCTGGCCTGCGCGCGGCAAGTCAAGGAATGCGGCGGTAAGATCCTCACCGGCGGCTGCTTCAAGCCGCGCATCACACCGCACGGATTCCAGGGGCTCGGCTTCGAAGGCCTTGCCATGCTGGCCGAGTCCGGCGACGGGCGCGCCATCGCCAACCGCAATCCCGGCGA
>CAYGZI010000333.1:0-6859 GCA_964354245.1 uncultured Planctomycetaceae bacterium | reverse complement strand
GCGCTTCGGGCCCAGGAAGACCCGGTAGCTGCTGTAGTCCGGAAAGATCATGTATCCCTTGGTGCCGAAGAAGATCACGCCCACCACGCTGCCGTGATCGACGAAGGGATACTGGTCGCCCATGCCCGCCTCGGTGGGCGTGTACCAGTGGCGGATCTCGAATTGCACGAGCAGGTCGCGGCCTTGCCATTGGGCGGCGAGGGTCTGGGTGTTGGGCGTGTCGGCATCGTCGTCCGCGGCGGGCAGGTAGCGCCCGCCCATGGACTGGATCTTCGTCGGATGGGTGTCGAGCCCCAGGCCCCAGCGGATGATGTCCATGTTGTGGACGGTCTGGTTGGCGATGTCGCCGCTGCCGAAATTCGAGCACCAGTACCAGCGGCGGTGGTGGAAGCTGCTGTAGGGGACCATCTGCGACGGCCCCACCCACTTATCCCAATCCAGCCCCTTGGGCACTTCTCTCGGCCGATCCTTTCCCAGGTGGCCGCGGAGCTTGTAGGACATGCCCCGGGCCATGTAGACGTCGCCGATCGCGCCTTCCTTGAGCTTTTGGACGCCTTCGCGGATGTTCGGGCTGGAGCGGCACTGGGTGCCGTGCTGCACCATGCGGTTGTACTTGCGTGCGGCCTCGACCATCTTGCGCCCTTCCCAGAGCGTATGGGCGCACGGCTTCTCGACGTACACGTCCTTGCCCGCCTGGCAGGCCCAAATGGTTTGCAGGGCGTGCCAGTGGTCTTGAGTGGCAAAGCTCACGGCATCCACGCCCTTGTCGTCGAAAAGTCTCTTCTGCTCGGTATAGAGCGTGAGCTTCTTGCCGGCCAGTTGCGGGTAGCGGGCCGCAGCGTTCTGCAGCAAGGTTTCGTCGCAGTCGCACAGCGCGACGATATCCACGTCCTTGGTCATCTGGGCCAGCGAGGCAACGTGCGAACTCATGCGCCCGCCCAGCCCGACCAGGCCCACGCGGATCTTGTTATTGGCGCCGATCGCCGCGAGGGAAAAGGCGGGTATGGCGAGCGCGGCGGCCCCGTGCGACGCCGACGAGGTCAAGAACGACCGACGATGGCTCCTCTTCATGGTGCTTCTCCGTGGAATGGACGCCAAGGGTATAACTCGTTGCGCCGCCAGATAGGAGAGCGAACACACTGTCGGCAATCCCAAGAGGATACGCTGGTCGCGCCGACTTGGGGCCCGGCGCCTTTCAGTCGTTTCAAGTATATCGCCGGGGGACAGAGACTGGAAGAAGAATCCCGGGGCCAACAGCCGCCGCGAGCGTCTCCGCACTCGACCCTGGCGCGGCAAAGGACGCGCACGAAGGCAGAGGAGCCGCCTGGAGGCACGAGGACACCACGGGACGGCGGGTTCAACAGAACCTCAAGAGCGCATGGTAGACCGTAATGGGTTTGCGGTCTTGCCCGCGGCGGTGTCTCGTGCAGTAACAATGCGCTATCTGACTGACGACTGAGGCGCGACTCCACGCACCGTCCTCCGTGAGAGAGAACTGCTTAGGACTGCGGAGGAGACTTGCCTCAATACGTGTCGCCCAGGCACGTTCGTCTTGGACCTCAACATAGCCGAGCATCCCGGCTTCCTCATGTCCTCCCGCGTACAGACCGCTGAGATAGCAGCCGAGCCCCTGCTGACCCAAGTAGGCACCGACGGAGGAGGCGTCTCTGAGCCGCTTTGCCTCCCAGTGATAGCAGGGTCTCATCCCGCGCTGCACGCGCTCAAACTCGATGTCAACGCGCGGGCGCGACTGCCCATACCGGCCGGGAAAGTCTACGGGCGGATCGTCTCGCAATGAGTAGTTGAGAACCCAGTCAGGCGCGGAATCTTCCGCCATCGCCTCCCGGATGGACCGAACGAGCTCGCCGGTGATTGAAGGTTCGTCGAGACCGGCCAGCCTCCTTCGATCCAAACGCTCATACCCCATCCATAGCAGCGTATGGACGTGGAGCCGGAGGTTGGCGAGATACGCCTCGCGGTCTCTCGGAGGAAGTCCTTGGCGATTACCCTTGGGAGGATTCGGCATGCTCGGCTTCGTCTCCGACAAGGGTGTCCGCGATGATCTCCCCTGCATCCACCAACGCGTTGCTACGGGTCCACAGCATCCGTTGCATGGGCTTGAACAGGTACGTCCGCGGCCCCTCGTAGATCCGCAAGGCCCGGTCGAAGTAGACCCACTGACTGTGCCTTCGACGCAGTCGCCGTCGAGTCCGCTCGAACTCCGCCGCGGTCGCTTCGCCCGCGCGCAACACTGCCGGACGGATCCTCCTGCCCTCTTGGTCTGTCAATTCAACGCTTATCATGGCGGATACGTCGTCATGAACTGCGACAACTCTGTGACGCAGGGCCGACGCCGATTCGACATAGCCGTCGAGTGCGTCTTGTAGCGTATCGGCGTATTTCTGCATCTCCTCCGGAGACGGACCCTCGACTGCGTCGGCGCTTACTTTTCCCTTGGCGAGACGCATCCGCACATGGACGAGGTCCCTCACAAGCGCTCGCTCCATCGGCCGGAGCCCAAGGGCGGAGAACACTTCTTCATTCATGTTCGAGAGAAGCGATCCCAATTGCTCTGCCAAGGCGCGTCGCTCATTTTGGGAACGGCCCAACCGACCGTCTTGGAGAGAAGCCGATTGGAGGACCACGGACTCGTACAAGTCGCCCCACCGCTGCACATCTCGTTTACACAGACGAGCCAGCGGCACCGGGAGGCCCCGTAGGGCACTCAACGTGGCGACGGAGCGATTTACACCCCACGCGGGGGAAGTCAAGAACTGATGGTAGGTCGTGAAGTCGGAACTCAGATACAGGGCAAGCGCCCGGAGCAAGGTCTCTTGGCCGCTCGCCCCGGAAATGCCTATTTGCCGCGCTGGGACGGCAATGAAGTCGTCAGAGTACACTGCGAAGCGACGGCTGGCGTCGACGATGATATGTGGCGGGTAGGAGACCTCCAGACCCGCACGGCCACCCCGCAGCCGAAGATATGCTTCCCGGGCCGTAATCTCCCCCCACGCGCGCGGAGGGAAGGAAAAAATGCGCCCGCAACGGCGAAGACGCTTGAAATGAAGCTTGAGCTTACCGACTAAGTCCTTGCGAAACTCTCTCTTCTCCTTTGGCTCCTTCTTCGCACCTTCCTCCTCTGGCTGCTCTTCGGATGCGGTCCCTCGCAGTTGAAACCCCTCGGCCACGCGAAGGCTGTGTTCATGGGCGAACTGCTCTAATGACGGAAGACGGCGTCCAACTCGGCGGATCAGCCCGTAATCGTGATGGGTCCCCCACATCGCCACCTTCCATGGAAGCATGTCTCCTGTAGCAACCTGCTCCAGCTGCAACTCCCGGACCTCGCTCGTGTTGAGCACGATGTTCCACGTCGGGACCTGTCGTCGCCCCTTCTGAGGCCGGTTCGCCTGCTGGTTTGCAACGAAGGGAGCGACCGTGCGGACCGTCTCCCGATCGTAATCCTCAATCGTCCCTTGCGACCGTGGATGGTAGAAGAAGGCGGCAGCCGGGTTCTCCGACCCGCGAAAAAGGACGTACGCCAGGTTCGCGAAATTCGCCACGCACGACACTCGCATCCGCCGGAAGAACTCCCGCCGGAATGGCGCTGACTCGTCGTTGAAGAGAGTCGTGGCCGGCATCAGGAGCCCCACCGAGCCCTCGGGAGATACGTGGCTCGTCGCCTTCCAGGCAAACGCTTCGGCCACCTGATTGCCGGCCACCGGACAAGTATCCGCATGGCGACTCATCCAGTTCCAGACATGCCGCTCCTCCGTCACCGCGCGAGGGCCCTTCAACTCAGTCCAAGGGGGGTTCCCAACAACCCAATCAAACCGTACGTTGGCTGCATACCTTGACCACGTTGAATCCGGGTCGAAGAAGTCCGCCTGGAATATGTTCCTATCCCGCAAGATGGGCAGTTTGAAGTTTCGTTTGTTGTCTTCGAGGTCGACGTAGTCCAGCAAGGTAAGGATCAGGCTCAGCTCAGTGACCCGACACGCATTCGGGTCGCGGTCGACCCCGAAGATGTGCTTCTCAAGCAGGTTCTGAAGTTCCACCGGGCGGAAAGCCGGCGTGGGATGGTTGGCGCGGCGCTGCTCAATCAGCCGGCGGTAGCACTGGACGAGGAAGGTGCCCGAGCCGCACGACGGGTCGAGCACCTTCATCCCCTCGGTCAACGGCCGCTGGTCGTGCAGCTCCTCGATCACGAAGTTGGCAAGCGGAACCGGAGTGTAGTATGCACCGGCGCTCTTCCCTCGCGTCGGACTGCCCTCGCCGTGACTGGCGTGCAAGAACTGCTCGTAGATGATCGACAGGGTCTCGATCGGGATGTACGAGAAGTTGTACGGCTCAAAATCAAGATGGAGTTGCCCTGTCAGAGGATCGTCGCCGGAGAACGTGCCAGCCACACGCTGCAAATGCTCGGCGCGGATCGACGGTTGCCCGCCCCCCATCACGGGGAAGATCGACCCGTTCAGCCACTCCTCCAATGACTCCTCCAATTGACGGAATGCCGTCAACGTGGCCCGGCGGCTGAACACGTCGTCGGGATGGATCTGCCACTTGGCGAGTTTCCGATCCGACAGAATCTTCCGGTCTCGGAGGTATCGAAGATAGACGAACTTGCCGATAATCGCGTGAGCCGTCTCCTGGGACACACCTTGTTCGAACAACCACTCGCCGAGTTTTCTCAGGCCCTCCAGCAGCCTCCAGTCAACGCGCGTCTCGGACGTGACCTGTTCGCCGCGCTCGCTCCAGATCAATCCGTCGTCAATTGCCTCAGCACGGAAGGCACTCAATCGTTCTGCGATCTCGTTGAAGGCAATGGTATTCTCGAGAATGCCCTGGGCACGCAGATCACCGGCCGGCACCGACTCCGCCCGCTCATACCGAAACCCGGAGTAGAGCCGGACGGACTTCGGAGTGTCCACGAGCAGAAACGGTACGACGTTTTGGTTCCATACACGCCGATGGATCAGCGCGGCCTCCACTTCGGTGGCGGCTTCGCACACGTACACCACGGGGACAATGGATTGTCCGGCCCCAGCAGGCTTGCCGCGGAGCGCGTAGACGCCGCACAACAAGCACTCCTGCACAGCCTTTCGGAAAACGTGGCCGTAGTCCGGGACGTTCTCTAATTCACTGCCGCGCGTCAGGAAACTGCGCGACTTGTCGTACCCCAGCGATTGAATCAACCCCGCGACGGACATGCTTGCGGTCCCAAGCCGGCTGCGCTCCTCGCCCCGGTCCAGCGAGAATTGTATACAGAAGTATACACCACCGTGTCAAGTCCGGTCTGGGTGCGAGTGTAGGCGACACAAAGGCTTGTGTCTAGCCCTCGCCGGCTCCGCAATCGTGATCGGGCGTAGGGGCCCGATGGTGCTGGGCAGACCCAAAGGTACAGCGCCCGCTGCGTGGCACGGCGGCGGTGCTGCGAGTTGAGAATCGACGGTTCCGTCAGAAGCTGAACCCCGTCTTCAGCCCAACCGTGAACAGCCGCGATGCCGGCTGAAGCGTGTCGCGAACGACCGACGACTGCTCCCAGGTCAGGGCCTCGAAGAAGCCCGCGACAAAGAGCCGGCGGCTGCGCAGGCCCAATTCGGCCTGGCCCTCGAGCCCGGCCTTGGGATAGAGCGTCACGTCGAAGTAGCTCACGCGCTCGTAGGTCACTGCCGTGCAACCGATCCGCGCGGAGCCGTAGAACTCCAGGCCCTCGCGGAGCACGCGGCGCTTCTCGACGCCCAGGTAGGGATAGATCGTCCACCACGTCTCCTGGTAGCCCGTCACCGGGCTGAGCGAAATGGAGGACACCCCGTCCACGAGATCCCGAATCCAGAACCGCGTGCCGATGCCCGCAAAGAAGCTCACACGGGGCCACGCCTCGGGCTCCCAGAGAAGATCGTATTCGCCGCGGACCCCGAGCAAGTTGGTGGTGGACGAGAGGGGCTCGGAGGAGCCGTCCTCAAACAGCGCGAGCCCCTTGTAGTCCACGGTTGTCCCAAACAACTCGAAGCGGAAACGCTCCGGCCCGCTGCGCCGCTGGTAGCCGACCGTGGGCAGCACCCCGTACTCGTTGACGAAGTCCGCTCCGTCCAGGCGCTCCTTCCAGTGGAAGTATTCCACGCGGGCATACCAGGTCGATTCGGTGAACCGTTCGGGAGCGACGGGCGCCGCCTCGGGCCGGATCGACGTGACATCGGCCGGGCCGCTCGAGCCCAGGCGATAAGGCGGAGGGCCCACGAAGCCCGTCCCAGTCGGGTTGGCGGGTTGCCACGGCACGACGTCGGGCGGCGCGGGCCGGCCGGGCACGGGCATGTCTGGGCCGTCCAGTCCAACGTCCAGCGGCTGTCCCGGCGGCAGCCCGGGGGAGAAGTCCTGTGCCCAAGCACTGCAAGTGCCGGCCAGGACCGCGAGCGTCAGTGCGATGCGCCACTTCGTCATTTTGGTCGAGCCTCGTTACGAAGAGAAGTGAGGGGGTGAAGGAAGCGGGAAATGAGAAATGAGAAGTGAGAAATGAGAATCGCCAATTTGCACTTTGCACTGCTCACTTTTCACTTGTCATAGTCCGCAGGCATTCACCCCGTCACCTTGTCACCCCGTCACCTTGTCGCCCCGCCACCCGCACCCATTCGCTTCCTCCGCGTCCTCTGCGGTGGCTTGAAGACCTACCTGGAGGACTTGGATCAGGGTGCAAAGGGTAGCGTCGCCCCGCAAGGGGTTCAACGCCGTTCCGGGGGGCCCGAGATGTTCGACAGGGGGGGACCCAAGAGTGAGCAGTGAGAAATGCCGATCTCCATTCCGCACTTCCTACCCCGTCACCCCCCCCCCCTTTCACCCCCCCCCCCCCCCCCCCCCCCCCCCC
>CAYGZI010000332.1:0-6866 GCA_964354245.1 uncultured Planctomycetaceae bacterium | reverse complement strand
AGAGGCCCGCCTTGCCGGGAAGGTTCCGCGTCGTGACGTCAAACGTGTACATGCGTGGCTTCGCGTCCGGCACCTCTCGGAACCGCACGGCCGCCTGGCTTGCCCAGTAGTCGCCAGCAACTTTGGCTCCCACTTTCCACTGGGCGAGACTGTACCCCGGCCAGTTGAAAGTCCCAAACTTGTACGTCAACTGGACCAAGCCGACTGGTTGGGCCTCGGGTTCCGCGCCACAGAGGCAAAGGGCAAGCAAGAGTGCGTTCATGGTTTGTCCATCGGTTTCACGATGAGTTTGTCGGCAATCTGATTCACCGCCGACGTAAGTTCCGCAATGTCCCGCGAGTGGTAGTCCCGCTCCTTGGCACGCTCGCTGCTGTCGTAGTCCCGCTCCTTGGCAATCTCCTCGCGGTCCAGTTGCCTTTGCTCTTTTTCGTGCTCGCGCGCCTCTTTGGCCTCCGCATTGCGGCCGGCGACTATCTCAGGAATGGTCTTGGACACCATGCGGGCCGTAAGCCAGGCCAGCACACCGCCGAATCCCAACACCTGTATGAGTGGAATCAAAAGTTGTTCCATGCTTCAACTCACTATCGCCACAATCAGGGCCGCCGTCGCAATCAACAGCCCGCCCGCCGCCACGGCGTTGGCTAGGATCGTTGATTGACGTGACGCTTTATCAGACAGGACAGTCGCCATGCCCGACAACTCAGACCGACTCTCACGAAGCATCCGAATATCTGCCTCAATCACCGCCATCTGGGCAGCCAACTCGTGCCTCGTAACGTGCGTTGCAAGCGAATCGCCCATTGCGGCCTTGATCTCGTTCATCGCAGCCAATCGTATGTTCTGGGCGTCGAGTGCCACCTTCAGGGCCTCAGACATGGCATCAAGGCGTGTTTGGATCACCTCAATCGCGTCCGCGAGGCCGCCCCGCGTAACAAACTTCGTGTCCGCCGCAAGCAATTCGTTCCGGATCTCATCGACGTGCTTGCGTAGGTCCTCAAACTGCACGTCCACCAGGGCCTTCAGATCGACGATCTTGCTCTCAAAATGAGCAGTCAGGCTGTAGACGCCGTTCGGGATCGGCTCGTTTCTCCGCGTCGCTTCAGTCATCGGTGCATCTCACAAACCGGACTATCCCGTGTACCGAACCTTCGTGCGGCCAACCGTCAGTTCGCCAACCCCGTCCAGAACGACCCGAAGGTCCCCCGCCTCGTCGCACCCCAGAAACTTGCCTCGTTGGTAGTCGTCCTGATACTCGATCCACACCTCGGAACCCGCGGGAACCGTGGCCCAATCAGGCTCATCGGGATCAAGGGGGGCGGCCGGAGCAGTTTCCGACGGCTCGACTGGGGCCGACGGAAGTTCTTGTGCCACGCCGTCACCAACCTCCTCGGGGGGTTGTATGGAGGCCGGTTCGGATTCGGCCATGACGACGGGCAACTCGGCTTCCGGGGCCCGATACGTCCCGTCCGGGCCCAGCATCATGTCGATCGGCGCCAGCCGCACGATGTCGTACCGGCACTCCACGAGGTCCGCAAAGTTGTCCAGCCGCACGGCCAGCGTGCCGTTCTGAACGAACCCCAGAAACACCCCGGGTTGCCAGCCCCCGCCGAACCGGGCCTCAACCCGCGTAGTGCCGTCGTCTGGGTACTGCCTCCAGTCGGTCTTGTCTGGCCGTGGAGCGTCCGGTTGGGGCCCCTGTCCGAGCCCCCGGAGTATGGCGATCAGGGCCAGGGGACCCAGGGGCCCGCTTGGCCCGACCTGGTGCAACATCTTGGTCCGGATGGCACACTCCGCCTCGACTTTGGCTGGTAGCGATTGCTCATCGACGCCCAGCATCGTGCCGAGCATCTCGCGGTCTTGACGATGAATCATGTCACGTCCTCCATTTGTGAATCAGCATCGGTCAAACGCCCCGTCTGCCTGCTGCGGCACTCGGCAGATGGAATCGTTCTCGTACAACCCACTCTCGCGCCACGGGGCCGCGTTAAGTGTCTCCAAGCGACGATGGATGCACTCCCGTGCCCAGCCGACAGCATCCAACTCTTCCCGGTTGAACCAGACGTCTTTGGTAAAGGCCGTCAACTGTTTACCCGGATGCTCCCTTCTCCACACGTCGCAATACACCATCAGCAAGTCGAGTTGGTTTGGATGGTCAAAGACGCGAACGACGCGATGTATTGCATCGCCCTGTGTGCTAAAAAGCCACGGAGCCTCTCTGTCTACCGCAGCCTGAAGTCGCTTGCGCACGGCCTTGGAATCAACGATTTCCACTGCAATCTCCTCCATTTCCAGATCCCCCATGTACATACAAGAGGGCGACGCTGCGCGCCATGGAGGAGCAACGCACAGCGCCGCCACAGGCGCGGTCGCGCCAAAAGGCACCCGCCCGGTAGGAGGCGGGCGGGCGCCGTGGTAAACTCAGCCTTCCTGGTAGGCCCGAACCCAATCGCACTTGATGGTCTCGGCGGCACTGACAATGCCGCGAGCCAGCAACACCAGGGACAGGTACGTCTGGTGCGGGAAGTTCACACTCCCGGTGTAGGCCGTATGGGCCGCATTCCAGAGCCCGAGGTGTGCGGCCGACGCCGTTCCCACCTCCGACCCATCGACGTAGGCCACAATCCGACGCGAGGCGCTGGATCGGGGGTTGTAGACGAACCCCAGTTTGTACCAGGTATCGGCCACCATCGTCTTGTACCACTCGGTCGTTCCGGTGGAGACCAGGGTGGTCGTGAGGGCCGGAGCGGCAGCCGCCCCGACTGTCCCCATCGCTACGGCGCTGGCCTTCTGCCACCCGAACTCCAGGCGGCCGGCGATATTCTTGAACCCAAGGAAATCGGCCGTTCCCAACGGAACGCCCGTATCCACGACCAACGCGCCCGTGTCGATGGGCACATTGGAGAACCCCCAGAACGATGCGCCATTGGCCACATCCGTCAGGAGTTTCACCCGGGTCTCGAAGATCAGCTTCTTTCCGGCGCTGTCGTCCACATACGCGATCGGGATCCCCGCCGTCCCGGTTGCCGCCAGAGTGCTCGACCCGAGGGCCATGTACTCCTGCACGGTATTGCCGTTCGTGACCGGGATGTTGAAGATGATGACCCCACCCGGCAAGGCATACGATGCGTAGATGTCGCTGGCCGTGACGTTCGCGGTCCACGTCTTCCACGCGCCAGCGTCCGAAACGACACTGACATCGTCCGTGTTGGCCGCCGCACCCCCGTGCGCGAGGAAGTCGTCTTCCACGTAGATCGACCCGGCCAGTCCGGTCGGGTCCGGGTTGCCCTCGTAAATCTGCGACCAGAGCGCGTTCGACGGCCCGCGCGCCCCAGCCGAGCCCGTCAGGCCCGAGTAGATTGCGTTGCCGGTGCCCGTGCCACCGTAGGTCGTGTAAATCTGTGATTCCCAAGGAAACATCATGTCAAAAACCTCCTAGTGTGCGGTGAAAAGCCCTGCCGGTGCAGTATATATACTGCACCAGCAGAGCGAATGGTTCTCAGATACTCCCGACCCACAGGTCCCGGCGGTTCGGGCTCCACATCTGTCTCCAGTTGTCGATGAACACGTTCTTGGTCGTGTGCTGGAGCGGCGCGTCCTTGTACGTTCGTTTCATCGTCCCGCCCCGCAGGGTATTGACCCCAATCGACTTCCAGTTGACCCCGTACAAGGGATCACTGGTGTCGTTGTATTCCAAAAACGGGACCGCCTTGACCGGCACGCCCCCGATGACCACCTGACCCATGTACCGGGCCAGGTCCGCCCCGAGGTTGTCGTTCCGCGTCTCGGCCAGCCGCTCCAGGGGTTCGACCACGCGATACGTGGTGAAAATCTGGTAACTGGCCTTCGCAAACCCGATGTCCGGATGCGGAACCGGGGCCTGGAACCGCGTGTTGAACATCGCCTTTTTGACCTTGCGGATCAGGTCGTCCACGGTGTACTGGGTGTACTTGAAGACCCAGTTTCGCCACCTGGGATAAGTCGCCGTGGCGATACCCGCCGCACCGGACGTGAACCCACTGGGATCCCCGCCGCCAAACGCGCCGTCCGTGGACGTGGCGTACTTCTGCATCCAGAACGGGAAGCCCATCAGCACGTTGTCCGTCGGGCCAGTCGGGGCGCCGAACAGTTGCTCTTCGTCCTTATCGGCCTGGTTGTTTTTGGCCTGGTACTCGCGGATCCGGATCTGATCCACGATCGTCTCGCGATCCGACTGGAAGATCGGCTCCATCACGTCGTAGGACCACGAGACCGTGGTGGCCGACCACGGGATGAAACCCGTGAGCATCACGTCTTCGACCTTCGTGACATCCTTGCCGAACAGCCCCCACGGACGCGCCGTGTCGGTGTTCTTGATCTGGAGCGGGAACTGAATCCCCGTCCCGCCGGGAATCGAGACGGCCTTGGGCGCGACCATCGACGCCCAAATGTATTCTGTGAACTCCAGGCTCAGGTCGCTCCACTTGCCGAGTGGCATGTGGTTGAGAGTGGTGTGAACGAAATCCGGGATCTGATCAGGCAGCAGCGGCATATTTTGGTGCCTCCTTGCAGACTTAGGTTCATCCTTGAACGGTTTTCAACCCCGCGCTACTGGCTCGGGGTCGCTTGCTTTCTACGTTCCCATGCAGCCTTGGAACCACGAGACATGGCGGCAAGGTGCGCCTCAGAAAATGGGGCTTTCTTCTTCCCTTTGAGCGAATCCGCAATCCTTGCGCACTGCTCGGGCGTTCTCTTCTGACCTGTGTTAGCGGCGGCAATCTTGGCGTTGTGCTCCGGCGTATGTTTACGTCCTTTGTGGTACGCCAACGCCGCATCGCGTGTCGCCTGCGACAGCGGCTTGCCTTTCCGAGCCGCAGACATCGCTGCCTTGTATTCGTCGGTGTGCTTCTTTCCTCGATGGGCCGCGGCGATCTTGGCGTTGTGTTCCGGCGTGTGCTTGCTGCCTTTGTGGCGAGCCAACGCCGCCGCCCTGGTCGCCTCCGACAACGGTTTGCCCTTTCGCGCATCCGACAGGGCCGCAGCAAACGCGCGTCGGGCCCAGCCGCAGACCTTATTCCGTCGCGGCTGCTTGTCGTTACTGGCCGTCATCCACATGAGCGAGGCGCCAAGTCCGACGTGTCCCGGGTTCATCTTGACCAGCAGTTCATGGGCCAAGTAGTGTTCCTCGGCCGTCAGGTCCACGATGTTGTCTTCCTCGTCGTCACCACCGAGACAGCGCGGCTCGACATGGTGCCGTTCGGAGTATCCGTCCGGTATCCGGCCAAAGGACCGTTCGATCAGTCTGCGGTAGTGTTCAGAGTAGTCCATGTGACTTCCTGTCACCTATTCGCCCGTCGCTTTTTTCCACGCCTTGACAACATCAGGGTGGTTGGCGATCTTCTGGGCGGGCGTCAACTCCACCTCGGCCTGGGCGGCCTCGACCGCCTTGGTCTTGCCTGGGGCCGGGCGCCTCTTGGCCGCCTGCGCCGCAACCTTCTCTTGGTACGCCTTGCGCTCCCGGGCGATCAATTCAGCGGCGAACTCGACCCGATAAGCCCGAGCCAAGACGACTTCCAGCGAGGGCATCTTGCCGCCGTTTTGCCTGACGAGCGCCGGCAAAATCTGCTCTGCCGTGTCTCGTACTTGCTTCCGGACGGCATGGAACTTGGGATCCAAATCCAAGGCCGTGTCGCCGTCCAGCGATTTGCCGAAGAGTTCCGGGTCCAGTTTGTCCAGGGCCCGATGGAAGGCCATTGTTCGGGCATCTTCCTGCGACTTCTGTTGGCTGGCGAAGTAGTCGGCCACGGCCCGCTCAAGCTTGTCCACCCGCTCCAGATTGGCCCGGTGCTCCGCCTGAAGCGCGGCGTGTGACTTGACAAACGCCTGGACCTCGGGCTCGTAGTTGGCAAATGCCTCGGCGTTCAGTTCCGCCACTTCGGCCTTGGTAGGAGGCTTCTCGGCCAGCTTCTGCTCCGGCTGGGCCTCGACAGGCTTGGTTTCAGCCTGGAGTGCCCGGTCCAGTCGGCGAGCGAGCCTCAGAAACTCGTCCGGGCCGGACATTTCGGCCAGATCCTCGACCGAGAGGCCGTAACTGACGGCCAACCCCTGAACATCGGACGTGGCCCAGTCGGGGGCGGAGACTTCCTTGTCTCCCGCCTCCGCCTCGGCTGCCAACCCCGTAACGGCCTCATCGTCTGTGGGGTCGGGGTGGGCATCCGTGCCGCTAAGTGCCTCCACCGCGGCGGGCCCAGCGTCCGTCAGAACGGGCGCTTCCGCGATTTTACCAGCACCCCCGCCCTCCTTGGCGTCCCCCGATTCGCTCTTGGTCGCTGTGTCCGGGTCTTTGCCCTGCGCAATCGCAATCTCCCGCGGCGTCAGGACAAACTCCTCCTTGGCTCCCTCCATACCCATCGCATCCTCCCTGTGCTTGTGACCTCCATGACAACCCGCAATCCTTACGGGCATCCATTATACCACAGAAGTGGTAGTTTGTCAAGTCGGTTCGTGACGTAGCGTCACCTATATGGGGGGTTTTGTGTCACGGTGACACCAATTAGCACCAGACAGGGGTGCCGAGGGGGAAGAAATAGGGGTACAGAGGGAACTGACGGAACGTCTCGTATGGCCAACTCGGCACCGGATAGCTCGGAGTATATGGCGACGGCGGCCCGTCACCCGCCACCGTCACCCATCCCGTTCCTCCACAGCCGTGACATGTTTCGCCGGCCGTGCCATTGTCTGTCTGGGAAGGGAAGAGTTTGCCTGTCCCGTTGCAGACAGGGCATGTCTCAGCGTGACTCATGTTTTCTCCTTCACCAGATCGTCTTCAGTCTTTGCCATTCGTCATCCTCCACGTCCAGCTCCGGCTCCAGCCAACTGCTTTCAGGCTC
>CAYGZI010000331.1:0-6880 GCA_964354245.1 uncultured Planctomycetaceae bacterium | reverse complement strand
CGGCATTGACGATCGCGGCGTCCTGAAGGATCCGATCTTTCTCAATGCGACGGCGCGCCCCGCGATCCACACCCACGGCGCCAACGTGGCGACCAGGATCAAGAACGACAGGGTCGCCATCCACGCAGGGTCCTGCTGGGCGAGCGGGCCGTTCATTGACTGCTCCGCACCAACCGGACGGCCGCCGCCACGTAGATCAGCCCCGAGTAGACGGTCTGGATCACCGCCAGCCAAACCGAGACGATTGCCGTCCAGGTGATCCACGCGGGGACGTCGCCGTGTCCGCCGTCAAGGCCGCGGCAGTGGAGGTACATCAGGCACGCCGGGGCCGCAACGCACTGCAGGACCATCTTCACCTTGCCCGACAGGTTCGCCGAAAAATCGAGCCCCTGCTCCTCGATGAAGCTGCGGATGGCGGTGACCAGGAGTTCGCGACCCACCAGGACCACGACCATCCACGGACGCAGGCCCCAGGGCACTTGGGCTATCTGCGGGATCGCCGCCAGGAAGATGAACGCGCCGCAGATGATCACCTTGTCGGCGAACGGATCGAGGATTCGGCCGAGGTTGGTGACCTGACCGTACTTTCGGGCGAAGTAGCCGTCTAGCCAATCGGTCCCGGCGGCCAGGATGAAGAGCACGAAGGCCGCCAGGTACTGCTCCCATGCGATCGCCACGAACATTACGATCGCCCCGACGATCCGCAGGTAGGTCAACTGGTTGGGCAGGTTCAGGGCCGCGGCCCACATGCGTTTGGCGCGTTCGGCACGGGCAGGCATAATGCTCCTCTTAGCGGGTCACGGAGTGACCCGCCTACTTTGGCGCGCCTACAGCCGCCCCGATCAGGTCGTACTCGCGGGCCGCCACGATCTCGCAGGGGACGAACTGTCCCGGGGTCAGCCCCTCTCCGGTCACATAGACGACCCCGTCCACTTCGGGGGCATCGGCATAGCTCCGTCCCACAAAGGCGTTTCTTTGATCGGGGATGCAACTGTCGATCAAGATACCCATTTGCCGGCCCACTTGCGAGCGGCCCCAGGCGAAAGCGATCTCCTGCTGGGTGGCCATGAGCCGGTCGCGCCGGGCCAGGGCGACCTCCGGCGGGACCTGGCCGACAAGGCGCGAGGCTGGGGTGTCCGGCTCGCGCGAGTAGACGAAGACCCCCAATCGCTCGAATCGCTGCCGGGCTACGAACTGGCGAAGCTCTTCAAACTGCTCCTCTGTCTCGCCGGGAAACCCGGTCATCAAAGTCGTCCGCAGAACCAGGTCGGGGATCTTCTCGCGGAGCCGAGCCAGAAGCCGCTCGGTGTCGGCCCGGCCGACCTGCCGTTTCATGCTGCGGAGGATGGCGTCGCTGACGTGCTGAAGCGGTAAGTCTAAGTAGGGAAGGATCTTACGACCCGAAGCCAGGACTTCGATCAGATCGTCGCCCAGGTGCATGGGGTAGAGGTACATGAGGCGAAGCCAGGTCAAGCCGTCCAGTTGATCCAACCGGGCCAAGAGGCGGGCCAACTGGGGCTTGCCCCCAAGGTCGATCCCGTAGTGGCTGGTATCCTGGGCAATGAGGACCAGTTCCCGGGCCCCGTCGGCCACCAGTTGCCCGGCCTCTGCGACGACCTGCTCAATCGGCTTGCTCGCGTATCTCCCTCTGATATGGGGGATCGAGCAAAACGTGCAGAGCCGGTCGCAGCCCTCGGCGATGCGGAGGTAGGCCACGTGGGGGGGCGTGAGTCGATGCCGCTCCGTGTCGCAGAGGGGGGCCTTTGGTGGGGACCCGAAAACGGCCTTCTCGTCTTGATTGCCCCCCATCAAACGGTCTGCGGCAAGCGCGATCTGGTCTCGCCCGAAGACCCCCACCAGTTGGTCCACCCCGGGGCATTGCTCCAGCAGCTTCTCTCGGTCACGCTCTG
This sequence comes from uncultured Planctomycetaceae bacterium, assembly GCA_964354245.1. Taxonomy (GTDB): domain Bacteria; phylum Planctomycetota; class Planctomycetia; order Pirellulales; family Thermoguttaceae; genus CAYGZI01. The sequence goes on along the minus strand of CAYGZI010000331.1, from coordinate 4,970 downwards.
CCAGGCAGCCGGCCACAATGACCCCGCGGAGCTTGCCACGTTTCTTCAGGCGGAGCATCTCGCGGATGGCGCGGAGCGACTCCTGCCGGGCGACCTCCAAGAAGCCGCAGGTGTTGACGATAACGAAGTCGGCCCCCTCGGGCTCGGGGACCGTGTTGTAGCCCTCTCGTTCCAGCAGGCCGAGCATGCGCTCGCTATCTACGAGGTTCTTGGGGCAGCCGAGGCTGATGATCGAGCAGGACCCCTTCGGCTTGGTGGTCTTGTCACTCGGCAAGGTGGCATCTCATCTTATTGCAGTCGGAGGGCTCCTATCCCATCGTAACGGGCCGCCCTGGGGCGGGTAAGTGGGCTTGCGCGGCCGGCACGCGGCATAAAGCCGCGACTGGCGGTCGCGGCAAACGGAAGCGCGACCGCCGGTCGCGGCAAACGGAAGCGCGACCGCCGGTCGCGGCTTTATGAGCGGTCCAACTGGCTCAGTTCCGTCACTTGCGTCCCGTCGCAGCCGGGGTATACTATACATTAGTATATACATCCCGGACCCCCGAAACCTGAACCCTGCCCCCTGACCGCCATGTTTCCCGGACTGACCAGCGAAGACCTGTGCGCCGGCATGGACGCCGCAGTGGACGATCTCCTCGATGCGGCGGGTCTGGACGGCCCGCCCGTCGATGCCTCGGCCGTTGCCGAGGCCCTGGGAATCACGGTAGCCGTCGACGACCGGCAGCAAGGCCGCGGCCGCTATGTGCGGCTCCGCGGAGTGCGCGGCCGCCCGGCCCGCCCCACGATCCTGCTACGGTCCGACCCGCGCCCGGAGCGTCGCCAATGGGCCCTGGCCCACGAGATCGGCGAGCACGTGGCCCATCGCGTGTTTGCCCGGTTGGGCGTGGACCCGCGCGAAGGCTCGCCGAATGCCCGGGAGCGGGTGGCGAGCCACTTGGCCGGGCGGCTCTTGCTGCCCACGGCGTGGTTTGCCCGGGACGGCGCGTCCTGCCGATGGGACCTTCTGGCCCTAAAGGCCCGCTATCCGACGGCCAGCCACGAGCTGATCGCCCGGCGAATGCTGGAGATGCCGGAGCCGGCGATCCTCACGGTGTTCGACCTAGGGGAGGTGTTTTGGCGGCGGAGCAACGTGCCGGGGCAGGTCCCGCCGCTATCGCGGCCGGAGGTGCAGTGTTGGCAGGTGGTGCATTGCCGCAACCGGCCGAGAGAAGTCCGGGACGGGATGAAGACCATCCGCGGCTGGCCGGTCCACGAAGAGGGGTGGAAACGCGAGATCGTGCGGACGGAAGTGGAGCTAGAGATGAATGACGAATGACGAAGGCCAAATGACGAAGGAATGATCGAATGACGAAGCACGAAGGGAAGGCCGCGAATCGCAGTGCGTAAACGCCGCCGCCGATGATTCACCTTCGTCATTCGAGCTTCGTGATTCCTTCGTCATTTGGCTTTCGACATTTCATGGGTCATTGTCCCTTGGGCATTTTCTGCACCCGGTCCAGTTGCCAGAACAGGTCTTCCAGCAGGATCGGCTTGGAGAGCAGGGCTGAGGCGCCGGCCGCCAACGCGCGGTCGCGGTCCTCCACGCGGGGGAAGCTCATCAGAACGATCGCCGTGGCCGGCTGCAACGTTGCGATCAGACGCCTCAGCTCGTCGAGTTCCTCGCCGCGGCAGTCGATGGCGTCGAAGATGGCGGCTTGGGCGCCGTCGACGTGAGGAACCTCTCCCGGCCGCAGCCAAAGCGTCGAGTAGCCCGCCCGGCGGCACGCCTTGGAGAGCCAGTCCTGCGCGTCGAACGACTGGGAGTGAATCGCGATCAGCCCTTGGCCTCGCGGCAACGGCCCATCGGCCAAGGCCAGAAAACGCTCCTCTTCAGCGGCAGTCGGCGGGAGGCCCCATGACGAGCAAAGCCCCCGGTGAAAGCGGCCGAGTTCCTGGTGGCACCGCGACGGCCATTGATGCCAGCACACGCGGACCGCTCCCGGCCATGGCCGGCCGCTCCGCGTCTCCCCTTCGCACCAACTGCCCAACAGCGCCACGACCCGGGCCAGCGGGGCCAGCCGCGCCAGCCGCTCCATCGCCTCGGCCGGGAACTGCCCGGGATACGCTTGCGCTACGACGATCAGATCGACCGCAAGCTGCTCGTCGGCCAGCACGCTAGCGGCCGCGTCGCAATCGGGCGCCGGAATCACTTTGGCTAGCGACTGGAGCACCGTTCGGGCCTCGGCCAGTTCGTGGCGATCCGTGCTGCCGATGAGCAGAACCGTGGGTTGCGACACGCGCGATTCCCTTCTCTGCGTCTCCGCGCCTCCGCGGTTTCCTCATTTTCCCAGTCGCGCTTCCGTATCACGGATGAGCCGGCGGGCCGATTGCGCGTCGGGGGCCTGCCGCAGGGCCTCCAGGAAGCCGGGGCTGCCGATCACGCGGGCCAGCCTGGCCAAGGTCCGCAGGTGCCCGCGGTCTTCGACCGAACAGATCAGGAAGAAGACATCCGTCAGCCCGCCGCGGCTGCCCACGAAGGGAATTCCGGTGGCCGTGACGCCCAGGGCCAGGAACGCTTGGGCGAGGACGTTGGGCATGGGCCGGCGCGGGTGCAATAGCGCGACGCCGCCCTCCATCGCCGTGGGGTACATGTCTTCGCGCGTGCGCAGGGCCTCAACCATCTTCTCCGGGTCCCAAAGGAAACCGGAGTGTACGGCCAGCTCGACCATGCACGTGAAGACCGAGCTGCGGGTCCGGGCGGGGAGCGGGACGGCGACGGACTGCCCGGGCAGCATGTCGGCGATGGAGACGACCGGCTCCTCCTCCGCTGCGGAGCGCCGCAAGACCCCCTCGACCACGATGAGTTCCTCCTCGTCCGACAGTCCGATCCGGCGCTCCAGCCAGTGGTGGATCTCGGCGCGAGGGAATTGCCACTGGCCGGACACTTTGCGTCCCGGCAACCTTCCTTGCTCGGCCAACCGGATGACCTGCCCAGGGGTGAGGTGCAGGTATCGGGCGAGGTTATCGATGCCAAAGTCTTGGTGGGGCATGGCTTTCCCATATTCCTCGATCTTGGGCATCTTGTCCAGACCAGCCAATTCCACACTGGGAATTCCGCCTTGACAGCCGGCCCAAAATCCGGAAAATCCCGCAGTCAACTCACCCACGGCCTTGGGGCGCGGCGGATTGTCACGGAAGGCTTCCAAAGCGGCCCCGAGGCGGCAAACCCATCACCGACTTCTCTCGCGGCGACGTAAGGCAAGGAGGCCTTGCGCCATGCAAATCGGTCCGGACCCGGGACAGCCAATCCGCTTGCGCGCGCTGTTGCCGGACGCGCAGTTCCACGGCGCCGACGACATCCTGGTCGCCCGATGCGCGTGCGACTCGCGGCGGATCGAGCGGGGGAGCCTGTTCGCGGCCCTGCGGGGAACGCGGCACGACGGCCACGACTTCATCCCCGAGGCCATCGCCCGCGGCTGCTCGGCGATCCTGGCCGGGCGCCGGTTGCCGGGGCTGCTGTTGCCGGTCTGCCGCGTACGCGACACCCGAGCGGCCTACAGCCGCCTTTGCCAGGCGATGGCCGGAGACCCCAGCCGGCAACTCAAGGTCATCGGGATCACGGGCACCAACGGCAAGACCACCACGAGTTGCCTGATCGCCAGCATCTTGACCGCAGCGGGATACTGTGTCGGCCTGCTGGGGACGCTGGGCTGTTGCGACGGGCGCACCGTCACCAGGACGACCCACACGACCCCGCCGGCCGACGAGTTGGCCCCCACCCTGGCCCGCATGGTCCGCAACGGCTGCTCTTATGCCGTAATGGAGGTCTCCAGCCATGCCTTGGACCAGTCGCGCGTGGCGGGCATCGCCTTTGACGCGGTCTGCGTGACCAACGTGCGCCGCGACCACCTCGACTACCACCGCTCGCTGGGCAGCTACCGGCAGGCCAAGGCACGGTTGTTGGATCACCTCTCCAACGTAGGGTTCGCCGTGCTCAATGCCGACGATCCCGTGGTGATGAGCTACTTGAGCCGGATCGACGGCCCCGTGCTGACCGTGGGCATGAATCCGGGGGCGGAGATTACCGCGACGCTGCTGGAGCGGGCCCCCAGCGAGCAGACGATGCTGCTCGTCGCCGGGGACGAAGCGATTCCGGTCCGCACGCGCATGATCGGCGTCCACCACGCCTACAACTGCCTGATCGCCGCCGCGGTTGGGCTGGCCTACGGGATTGACCTTCCGACGGTGGTGCGCGGGCTGGAAGCCGTGGATTACGTGCCCGGCCGGCTGGAGCGGATCGAGTGCGGACAGCCGTTCGGCGTGTTCGTGGATTACGCCCATACTCCGGACGCCTTGGCCGGATCGCTACAAACCCTGCGGGAGGTGGTCGAGGGGCGGCTGATCTGCGTTTTCGGAGCGGGCGGAGACCGGGACCAGGGCAAACGCCCGCTGATGGGCCGGGCCGTCGAGGCCGGGGTCGATCTGGCCGTCATCACCAACGACAACCCGCGGAGCGAGCACCCGCTGTCGATCCTCCAGGACCTGCTAAGCGGGATGCGCCGTCCGGACGAAGCGGAGGTCATCCCCGACCGGGGCGAGGCGATCGCGTGGGCCCTAAGTCAGGCGGAGGCCGGCGATTGCGTGCTCATCGCGGGCAAAGGGCACGAGACCGAACAGATCGTCGGGCACCATCGGGTGGCGTTCGACGACCGCGAAGTGGCGCGGCAGTGGCTCTATGAGAACCAGCCGGAGAAGTTGGCAGTAGGCAGCAGGCAGTAGGCAGCGGGCGATGAGTTTAGCCGCGGCACTCGTGCCGCGCGTTCGGAGTTCAGAGCCGGGCCGTGTCGGCCCGGCGTAGCGGCGGGGCTTGCCCCGCGCTGGCCGCAGACGGCGGCGCGTGGGCGCAACAGAACGGGGCAGTGGGCGAAAGGGTAACACTTAGAGGTAGGTGGTAGGTGGCATGTGGTAGGTGGGGAGCGACACCCTACATG
>CAYGZI010000330.1:0-6897 GCA_964354245.1 uncultured Planctomycetaceae bacterium | reverse complement strand
GCCAGCCCGAACAGCGCGCCGGGATGGTTGCGGTCGGCCTCGACGGCCCGCTCGAACAGGGCGACCACTTCGCTGGGATTTCCGCCCATCGCGGCCACCGTCGCCCCACGCTGATAGAGGTACTCGGCCGTCTGCTCGACGGCCCCGGAGAGCCCGTCGAGAATGGCGAGGGCATCGGCGCCCTTTCCTGCATACCGCATGGCCTCGGCGCGGGCCAAAGCGCAGTCGTCGGCCCGGTAGCCCGCCTGCCGGGCCGCGAGCCAACTCTGGGCGGCTTCCTGGTACCGCTCGAGGGCAAACAGGGCCTTAGCCGCATAGAAGTGGGCCAGGGCCCCGCCATCCCCCTTCTTCAACGCGTCCAACGCCCGATTGGACCGGCCCAGCAAGTAGAGGCAGACCCCCAATCGGACCATGCTCGCCGGGCTCGGGTCCTCCCGCGACTCCAATTCGCCCACGGCGTCGCGGAGCAGCCGATATTGCGAGAACTCGCTCGCGATGGCCTGGGCGATCTGCTGGATCTCCTGCGGTCCGAAGGTGCCGTTCCACAGCACGGCCTGCTTGATGTCGAAACCCAAAACCTGTGCCGGCGCGGAACCCGCGCGAGTGCCGTGATCCATTCGAGGAGACCTCCTGGAGTCTTCTATGGCGATTCTCAGGAGCCAGCGAAGGGAGTCGGACCCTTAACCCCCGCATTACGAATGCGGTGCTCTGCCGATTGAGCTACGCTGGCAACTTGTTGCAAGCTAACGACTTAAGGCAATTCCTCAGATTCCAATCCCAGCCTGCTGACACCTGTTAGGCCGGCATCTTGAAAGTGGCACCCGGCCGACGTGACCGACCGGGCACCGATCCCGTGACCTGAGTTGGAACGAACGATCCCGTGGACCAGAAGTTTACCAGAAAGCGGGCGGCCTGCAAACCCGCCAGGGACTTCCCGCTCTTCCCGCACGCCACCCGGAGGTGGGCCAAAAAAGTGCGGGACAAACTTCATTACTTCGGGCCCGTGACCCCGACGGCGACCACGGGGCCCAAACCGCCCTCGAGCGCTGGCTCGACCAGAAGGACGACCTACTTGCCGGCATGCCCCCCCCGAGGCAAGGGTGAGGGGTTGACCGTCCGGGAACTGGTCAACCGATTCCTGACGACCAAACGACACCTCGTTGACACCCAAGAGCTGTCGCCCCGAACCTGGACCGATAGCGGAGCCGATCGCTCAAGGGCGGGGCCGCGCTCTCGTCGTCAGGGTAGCAGACCTCCTCCCCGCCGTCCGGGCGGAAGGCGATCAGGTAGCCGTATGCCGGGCGCGAGAGCCGGGCCTCGACCTCTGCGCTGTCGCCCTGTCGCGCGGCAAAGGACTGCTTGCCGAGCAGTCCCAGCGGCTGATCGAACTTCCCGTCCGCCATCGCCACGCGTGCGAAGTGCCGCACGTCCAGGGCCTGCACGCGCAACGGCACCTCCACGACCGGGACCTGACCGCTCTTCAGCGGCGTATCGGGGTGCTCGCGGCGCCACAGCGACGGCGTCAGGCTGGCCAGGATCCCCAGGCCGACCAAGACCGCAGCCGCGATGCCGAGGCGCGTCAGCCTGCGCCGGACTGGCGCGGATCGGCGCCCCAGGGTCTCCATGCTCCAGGTTTCCGTGGCGGTTCCCTGAGAAAGAGGGCCTTCGTCCTGGAAACCCGCCAGCAGCCAGGCAACCTCGGCAGCCGATGCCGGGCGATCCGCCGGGTCCCGGGCCAGCAGCCGCGCCACCAGCTTGGCCACGGGCGCCGGCAGGTTCGAGGGCTTCAGGTCGCGGTGGACCCAGCCACGGGCGTGCAGGTATTCCAGCCCCTGGGCGACATGCCGGGCCAGGGCGCAGGCCTCAGCGACCGGCAGGGGACCTTCTTCGTTTACCAGGTCACCCAGTGTGATACCTTCGACGAGCTTCATGGCCAGGTAGACGGTGCCGCCGGACTCCCCGGCATCCAGGGCTTCGACCAGGTTGGGATGATCCAGGTCGCCGATGGCCTTCATCTCGCGTAGGAAACGGGCAGTAAGATCGTCCGAGCCACGCACGGCGGCCGGCAGGAGCTTGATCGCCACGCGCTTGTCTCGGCGGCGGCCGCAAGCTCGGTCTCCCTTACCTTGCGTACTTCCGTCGAGGCGGCCTGGGCCTCGGACAGCCACGCGTCCAGGTCGGCTTGCAGGTCGGGAAAGCGGCTGGTGTAGTCGTTGAGGGACGGCTGTTCCTCCCGGCGGAATCGCCATTCCAATTCGGTGCGGATCAACTCGGCGCGCAGCAGGGGGCGACCAGCCTCTGGAACGCTGTCGAGATACTCCTCCAGGACCGGGCGCTGTCCCTGGCTCCAGGCCTCGTCAAAGCGATCGCAGACGCCATCGACGGCGCGGCACAACTCCAGGGGCAGCGGCGGGTTGGCACGTTGGGACATGGACAGGCCCTCACGGTCAGCAGGGATGCTCCATAAGATACATTGCTGGCACGGGCGAAAACCCGCCACGGTTCTTGATGCCTGCCGCCGGGCCTTCTATCGGATGCTACCGACGCAGCCTTCAGGCTGGGTCATCCAGTTCAAGCAAGGGTTCCCAGACTTGGCGGATGCGCTGCCAGCGGCGTTCCACGGTCCGCAGGCTACAGCCGCGACGATGGGCAATCTCCGGGGAGTCCATGCCCGGCCTGAGGACCTTCAGGGCCGCGCGTGCCTTCCGGGGTCGGGTGGTCCCCGGTTACTCGACGCGACTATGGTGCCGCCACGACGATCTTGGAGTGGCCGGTCAGCGTGCCGCCCAAGGGGCCGATGTCGAACATGACCTGCACGACGTACTCACCCTGACTGTCCACGGGCACTCGACACGAGTGCGAGCAAAAACCCCCTCACGAAAAGCCGGTGATGCCGCGGTTGATGATCTTGCCGTCCGGCGACAAGAGAAGGATATCGGCGCCGCCTTCCGCGGAGCGCGCGACGCCATCTTTGCCGACCGTACACGAAGCCAGATAGAGGCCCTCATCGGCGACCAGCCGCGGCGAGATCACGACCGTGTCGCCGGGCTTGGGCTTGCCGGCCGAGCGATCCGAGCCCGTTGTGACCTTCATGGCAAGGCCGCCCAGCATGGCGATTGCGGTTTCCTGACCGGTCTGCACCGCAAAGCTCGCTGCTCCGTCCCGGCGGAACGAGTAGGTCCAGGGCTCCCCGGCAGCGTCACTCATCTGGAGCTTCAGCCAAGAGATACTGTATTGGCCGATGGGGACGGCCACCGGCTCGCCCAGCTTGTCGATCGCGACCAGCTCGCCGAGGTCGCTGACGAGCTCCACGGACGCCTTCGCCCCAGGGCCCGGCCTGCCCGCGAGCGTCAACCGCAGCGTTCCTTGGGCGGCGCTTCGCCGGTTTGCGCGGACGGCGGCAGCCAGCGGATCGGAGCGGATCACATAGACCTCGCCGGCCTGGGCGATCGGCTTGCCGAGCAAGAACTGTTCGGTAAGCGGGTCAAATCGTCCGTCGCCGTTCAGATCGATCCAGACGCGGTCCTGGCCGGCCGTGTCCAGGCAGCCGTCGGCATTCCCGTCGACGAGCAGGACGCGGTGTTTCTCCGCGCCGAGGGCCAATGTGCCCTCGGCGAATCCTCGCACGGCATACCTCAGGCCGTCGCCCAGAGCGGACCGCCGGAACAACAGGGTCCGTTGGACCCGCTTCGGCTGCGGCTCCAACTGGACGGCGACGGTGGCCACGATTTCCAGATCGCGGCCGGACATCGGATGGCGCTCGTCGGCCGAAAGGCGGCCGTCGGCATTGGCATCCAGCCACAGCTCGGGCCCGCCGGCAGCCTTCGGACACCAGACGATGGTCAGGGCCGTTTCCGGCTTCGGGCCCACCGGGACCAGCCCATACAGCGCGCCCGGGCCGGGCTTGAACTCGCCGGACAACGGCCGGACGGGCGCATCGCGGAATTCGATCGCCCGATAGTGCATCATGAGGCGGCCCTCGAAGGTCGCCGCATCCTTGAACTCCAGCGCAACGGCCGGCCCGCCCCCGTCGGCGCCCAGCGACAACAAGACTGGGAGAAGCAGAAGAGAAGCCATCGTTCAGAACTCCTCGTCGGCAATCACAACTCGGTTCCGGGAAACCAGCGGCCGCCGCTGTGCCGAAGCACGACCTCCGCACGCTGGTCTGGCGGCGATGTAAGCAGGTCAAGCGTGCGGATCAGCCCGTCCGTCCAGAAGTTGTTCCCCTTGGAAGCCTCCACCTGGGATTCGATCAATTCTACGGCATGATCGAGGTCGGCCAACGCCCAAGCGGGGAGCAGTTCCGCGTCCTCCCGCGCGGAACCGGCGCCTTCAGCCGTCGATCCCTCGGGGGCGACGCTCAGCAGGAGCTGCTTCGCGCACTCCGGATCAACCAGCGCCAGAATCGTTGCGGTGAGAATCGAGGCATGCTGGCTGTCCCGCGGAGACCAGACGTCCGTCCCCGCCGGCCGCATCGCCAGGACCCGGTTGATGAGGAGCCCCATGTCCGGATAGCCGATTTCCCTCGCCTGGACTACGACGTGGGCCGCGAAAGCCGTCCGGCCCCCGGAGCTGCTCCAGCCACGAAATACCTCCGCCTGGTCGCAATAGATGGCCATGCTCTTGTCGATCAGGGAGTGGGCGAACTGCCGGTCGCGCGGGGCAACCGCCTTCGCCACCCAGCCGAGGGCCTCCGCCTTCATCTTCGTGGCCGCGTACGAATCCATCCCCTCGACCACGCGCATCGCATCCTCGCGCCGGGTTGGGACCAGCTCATAGGCAATCTGCGTGCGGGCCAGGTCGGGGAGCGTCGATCGCTTGTCCACCCGGCCGAGGATCTCCAATGCCTTGTTGAGATCCTTTGGCGCGATGGCCGTCGCAATCCTGGCCAGGGCGCGCTCGCGCTCGTTCTTCTCGGCGACCGGTTCCACGAGGCCCATCGCCCGGGCAAGATCGAAGGGCGCAAGCGCGGTCGCTACCAGCCCGCGGACGTAGCCCTGTCGCCCGTCGGTCCCCATTTTCGCCGCCATGCCGGCCGCTTCCTCGATGAGCTTCTTGCCCGCCTCGACCTTTCCCAGGCGCACGACCAGGGCTCCTGCGCCCGCCAGCGACGAGGTCCGATCCGGCTGGTCCTGTCTCCTTGCCCGGAGGATCATCTCCTCGGCGAAACGCAAAGCTTTTTCCGGCTCGGAACCGGCATAGCGCCCGGCCAGGGATTTCAGAATGGAATAGGCCTGCCAATCCGGGCACTGGGCCAAGGAGGCCAGGACTTCTTCGGCGTCGTTTTCGGCGCCCCGCTCGGCCACGACCCTGTGCACCAGGTCCGCGTGGCGCCCGCCCAGCTCGGCGGACCATCGGAGGGCTTGCTGAGGGTCGATCCGCGCCATGAACTGAATCGTCGAGGACTCCCTGCCGTAGGGCGGCGTCGCCCAGAGTTTCTCCAGCAGCCGGCGGACCGCCTTCTGCTCATCCGCAACGGAAAGCGGCGGCCGCTGGGGGCTCCAAGGCGGTGCGGGCCCGTCGCTGCGAAGCAGTTGGATTCTCAGGCCCGAACGCTTCGCTTCCGTGCGGACGCCCGTGAATCGGTAGCCCTCCTTCTCCGCGAAGACGTAGACCGGTCCGATGCGGAATCCTTCCAGGCGGAATCGCCCGGCCGCATCGGTGCTCGCGGTGAGCACTTTGGGGGCATCCCCGGAGTTGAACACGCGCACTCCGGCGACCGGCCGGCCCGCGGAATCGGCCACGATGCCCTCGACGAAGCCGCCGGTGGACACCAGCGCCGGCCGGCCCGCGTCGCGGACCTGCCCGGGCCCGGCTTGGAACTGCTCCGACTCGAACTTGTCGTACCCCTCGGCGCTCACCGAGAACGAGTATTGAGAGCCGGGCCAGACAGCGCGGATTTCAAACCGGCCCTCGGCATCGGCCTCGCAACTCCCCCCGCGGAAGCCCACGCCGCGAGGCCCGAGCATCCAGGCGGAGGAGACTTCAACCTTGGCCTGGCGGATCGGGAGTCCTGCGGCGTCAACGCACACGCCCCGGATGGCGAAAGCCTTCTTGGACGAAACAACGAGCCGGACCGGGCCCGTGATGTCGGCAGGGCGGAGCTGGGTCACGTCGCTGACCGCCGTGTCGGTCCGGGCGCGCAAGGCCAAGGTTTCTTTGGCAAGCAAGCCTCCCATCGAGAACTTGCCGTGGGCGTCCGACCAGTGGATGTCGATATCGACGCCGGATCCGCGGCGCGGAGCCAGGCATTGCACTTCGGCATCGGGCGCCGGCTTGCCCGATTCGTCCACCACGATCCCTTCCAGCCTCGCGGCCGGCTCCAGCTTGATGGGCGGCCAGGTGACCTCCTGGATCGCCTCCATTCGGGGCGACTCGCCCTCGCGGACGGGTACGACGTAGCCGTCGGGCGCGTTTTCGACCCCCACGGCGATCTTGCCCGGTTCGGTGTAAGCCGTAAAACGGCCATCGGCGTCGGTGGCGGTATGCCGCTGGGCACTCAGATATCCGCTGTCCGAGACCTTGCCCGCCCACAAGCCCACTCCGGCGATCCCTCGCCCGCTCCGGGAGTCGATCACCCGGCCGCGCACGGCTGCCGCCGGCAGCAGTCTCACTTCGACCGATGCCGTCTGGCCGGGCTTCACCTCAAAGGAAGTCCGTCCTTGTACGTAGTAGGGAAGGTTCGACGAGTAGAGTGCAGGATCGATGGTGCAACTGCCGGGAGGAACGTCGTCGAAGCCGAACTTCCCGTCCTTGCCGGGCCACGTGGTGGCGGAGTAGTAGACCCGAGGACCCGGGCTTTTCGCCTTCGCCGGACTCGGATTCGAGTAGAGGTAAAGCTTCAGGGCATCGAGCCCCGTCGCGCCGGGCCCGGCCACCAGGGTGCCGCGGATGCCG
>CAYGZI010000329.1:0-6901 GCA_964354245.1 uncultured Planctomycetaceae bacterium | reverse complement strand
CCGGCCCCATCTCCCAGCCGAGGAAGTTGAGATCCAGGTAGTTCTTGGCGAAGAACGTCCAGGTGCTGGGGCTCTGGTAGAAGACCGCCCAGAAGAACGACACGACGATGAACAACCCGAGGATCCGCTTGAGCGTCTGCCATTGCTGTCGACGGTGCTCCGGCGTGACGGGAGCGCGCGAAATCGTCTCGACGGCGTAGAACCGCTTCCCCAAGGCGAAGAAGCCCAAGGCAAAGACCATCAAAGCCGCCGGGAACATGAAGGCCGTGGAGTAGTCGAACCTCTGCGAAATCTCCGGCACGCCGAACGTGGAAATCGTCGCCCCGACGTTGATCGAGAAGTAGAACATCGCGAAGGCGTGGGCCCGGAGCTGAACTCGTCCCGGCCGCTTCTGGTCGTAGGTCATGCCCATCAGCGGCGAGATGTTCGGCTTGATCACGCCGCTCCCCATCGCCAGGAGCGCCAGGGCGACGTAGAGGACGGAAAGGCTCTCTATCCCCAAGAGGAACTGTCCGACAATGTACGGAAGCGAGAATGCGACGATCGTGCGGTACTTGCCGAAATAGTGATCTGCGAGGTATCCGCCCAGCAAGGGAAGGATGTAGACCGCCGCGTTGAAGTAGGCAACGACGCCGCTGGCGTCGGACTCGCTGAATCCGAGCCGTTCGTTGAGATAGAGGGCGAGGATCGCCTGCACGCCGTAGAAGGAAGCCCGCTCCGCCAGCTCGCCCCAGAAGATGAACCAGAAGCCGATCGGGTGGTGCCAGATCCGGGGCCGTTCGGTAGCGGGGGCGTTGTCGGGAGCGGCGGGGGCGGTCGCTTGGGTCATGGGCATGGATTCCTGGGGGCTAGGCTGGAAATCCGAGATCCGAGATCCGAAATCCGAAACAAATCGAAACACCCAAATCAGAATGCACAAAACGTGTGGCTGGGTGTCTTGAGTTTCCGAGTTCGGTCATTGGGGTTTGTTTCGGATTTCGGATTTCGTGTTTCGGTATTCTTGTCTACCGGCTCTTCAAGTCCTCGGCAAATGCCTTGGCGTTGAGTTCTTCGCCCGTGGCGTGGCGGGTCAGTTGGTTCCAGTCGAGCGTGCGCCCGGGGGCGAATACCTTTTGGACCAGGAACCGGCCGGCGGCCTTGTTGCCCACGTAGATCGCCGCGGCCGGATCGCCCCCCTTGAGCACCTCGCGCACGAGCGCGTGGTGGACCTGCGATGCAAAAAGCTCGCCCATCTGGTAGTTGTGGTAGTAGACCGGGGCGATGATGACGTGAATCTTGCTGGCGTAGTCCGGCTCGTTGCGCCCGGCCGGCCGCTTCACCTCCTGGTACTTCTCCACAAGGTCCCACCAGAGCTTGTTCAGGTCCTGGTCCGGGTTGGCGTACAGCTCCTTCTCGAAGCGGAACATCACCTGGCACCACCGCGAGAAGATCAAGAGCTGATTGCGCCGCACCTTCACCGCCGCGGCCCGGAACTTCTCCGGCTCGGGCACGGCCGCGCCCATGGCCTTGAGCCAATCGGGGTTGTCGATGAACCGCTCGAACATCATCGCGATCCCCTCGGTGGTGAGCGGATGGGACTCGCACCGCAGGACGTAGGGGATGCTGCGGGGGATGTTCTTGCTGGAATAGACGCTGTGGCCCAGCTCGTGCATTGTGGTGCCCAACCACTGCCGGTCTTGCACGATGTTGCACAGGACGCGAACGTCCCCCTCGCGGTCGATGTCGGTCGAAAAGGCGTGCGGGTTCTTGCCCGGCCGCTCGTAGAGGTCGCTCCGACGGAGGACGTCATCGACGGGCAAGCCGATCCCCGCGTAGAACTCGCGGCAGGTCTTGAGGATGTCGATCGGGGCATAGACCGCTTCGTTCTGCGAGCCAAAGATCGCCGGCGATTCCTGGAAGAACGGGTCGTGGTAGTGCCAGGGCTGGAGCTTCCCGGCCGGAATGCCGCAGTTGGCCGCCAGCACGGCGTCGAGTTCCGCCTTGGCCCGGCGGAAGGGCTCGCGGGTCAGCTCGTCCAGCTCGTCGAAGAGCCGCAGCACCTGTTCCTGGCTCTGCTCGGCCAGGGCGAGCTGCATCTTGTCGTAGTCGGCAAAGCCCAGCTTGCGCGCGGCCTCGTTGCGGAGCTTGACCAGCTCCTTCAACTCCTTCTCGACGATCCGGCCGACGCCCTTGCCCGCCTCCCAGACGGCCCGGCGCTGGGCCGAATCCTTGGACTCGCGGAGGATGCGGCGGACCTCGTTGTCGGTCAGCTCCTTGCCGCCGACCTTGGGCCGGTAGACGTTGAAGGCCCGCTCGATCGCGTTGGCCTTCAGGACCATCTGCTTGAGCAGCTCGGGATCGACCTGCTTGGCGAGGTACTGGAGGTAAAGCACGTCGATCTGGCGGGCCAGGAGCTTGTCGCGGACCTTGCCTTCCTTGATCGCCTTCAGCTCGGCGAAGGTCTTGGGATCGGCCAGGCGGAGATCGAGGTCGGTCTCGGCCTTCTCCTTCTGGCGATAGACCTCTTCCTTGCCGGAGATGTTGGCCTCCCACCAGCGCCGGCCCACTTCGATCTCCATCGGCCGGATCGTGGCCTCGTGCCGGGCGACGAAGGCCCGGGCGCGGGCGTCGTTGTCATCCTCGGCCCGTGCAGCGGCCGGGCGGCCGATCAGTCCCATTGCCACCACCGCCAGCAGCGCCCCCGTAAAGTGCAGATTCGACATGTGGACTTCCCCCGAAAGATAAGACCCGTGACCCGCCTTGCACCGGCACCGAACGCGCCGGCCTAGCGTGCCCGTCATCTTACACGTTCCGGCGTGGGATGCAAGGCACTGATCCTCCCCATCGCGTAGGCTGGCAGCAGTCGCTCGCGGACGTTGAATCGCACGGCGGGGCAGGGCTCCGTGCCGTCGTCCCACTTCTTCGGGCACATCCCGCCGCAGACGGGGAAGATCGCGCAGGTGTGGCACGGGTAGCGGCTCTGGCGCACTCGCTCGGGGAAGTCGCAGAACCCGCGTCGCTTGCGATCGGCCCACAACGCGATGACCGATTGGGCCCGGCGCCGCGGTCGGCGGGCGGAGGAGATGGCCGCTAGTCTGGAGACCTTTGTTGCCGCGCCCCGGCGGCGGCGAACGCTCTTGACGGCCCTGGCCGCCAGCGCGCTGGGGACCGGGACTGCTACCTCGGCGTCTGGCAGATCGACCCGCAGGGCAAGGTCACGCAGCTCTTCCCCAGCAAGTACGACCCGGACCACCTGGTCCGTGCCGGCCAGGCGCGGAGCATTCCCGGCAAGGCCGGCTATGCCATCCGGGCCAGCCTCTCGCAAGGGCCCGAATACCTCTTTCTCGCCGCCTCCACGCACCCGTGGGAACTCCAGGCCGGAGAGCACGCCGGCCCGTATGCCGTGTTCGAGACCCCTGCCGAGCGGGCACGGTGGGAGGAGAAAGTCCGCGGGCTGGACCTGACCCCCGAGCCCGACGGGTCGCCGGCGGTGGCCGAAGCGATCTGGTCGTTCCTGGTGCGGGCGAAGCGGGACGAGCCCCGTTGACGGGTGCATATCCGCTGCTATACTATTGCTATGGCGAGCGAAGTCCGGTTTGCCGAGGTCCGAAGGATGCTTGAGCGGGCCGGCTATCAGTTAGCGCGGGTCCACGGCTCGCATCACTACTTCGTCAAGCCCGGAGAGCAGCCAATTTCCATCCCGGTCCATCGGGGAAAGGTGAAGGCGTACTATGTCCGTCAAGTCGAGAGAATCTGTCAAGGCCCTTGACCGGCCGTTCGACCCGGAAGTCCTGGCGAAGGCCAAGAAGGTCGCCGGGGAGTATCAGGTGATCTTGAGCTGCGAAGAGGGGCATTGGTACGGCCGCGGCTTGGAGTTGCCCAACGTCTTCGGCGACGGCAAGACGGTCGCCCAGTGCGTGGCGGACACTCGCGAGGCGCTGACCGGCGCGGTCGCCTATCTGCTGGAAGAGGGGCAGAAGCCGCCGGCCCCTGCCCGGGCAGGAACGCGCACACAGCAAGTCAACGTCCGCTTGACTGCCGAGGAGCGGGCCCTCTTGGAAGCGACCGCGAAGCGCAAGGGCTACAACGGGCTTTCGGATTTCCTCCGCGCGGTCGCCATCGAGGCAGGCAAGTAGGCGAGTCACTCCCTGACCCGCAGCCCCGGTCATGGAGTGACCGGGCTACACGAAATCGCAACGCTTCGCCGCGCTGAACCCCACGCTCTTGCCCTTGACGGCCGCCGCCAAAGGACTGATATTTGTACGTAGAGTACCAGACGTACAAGGAGTACAATTCCATGACCTCCCTGGAACTGAGCGACGCCCGCCAGAAGCTGGCCGACACGATTAACCGGGTCGCCTACGGCAAAGAGCGGATCCTACTTCGTCGCCGGGGCAAAGACGTAGCCGCGTTGGTGCCGGTCGAGGACCTCGCGTTGTTGGAGGAGTTGGAGGACCGTTCGGACGTGGAAGCGGCCCGGGCGGCCCTCGCCGAATCCAAAGAGCGGATCTCCTACGAGCAAGCCCGGCGGAAACTGGGTCTCAAATGATGCGCCTCAGGTCCCCTCTCCCTTTGGGCATTGGTATCTACACATCGTTATCCGGTATCGAGTAGAGGGATCAGTGAAACCGCCAGGCGGCGGAGGTCACGGAGATTATGGTGTTCGAGCAGGGTGAGCATCGACAGCAGAACCCACAGGCCAGCCAGCAGAGCGGGCGCCGTGTGCGGCCGCGTGCGTTTCATCTGGCGGCCGCTCAGCCGCACCAGGATGTTCTTGAACTCCCTGGCCGGCGGCGAGTCGTCCGCTTGCAGTTGCCAAACCACCACGCACGCCATGGTGGCGACCAGCAACCGACGCGCGATGGCCGTGCCGGTCTCCTGTTGCCACTGTTCCAGTTGCTGACCGTGGCTCTTCAGCAACTTGAAGAAGCTCTCGATCCGCCACCGCCAGTAATAGCACCACGCGAGGTGCTCCGTCGGCGCCGGGTCGCGCGTGCTGAGCACGCCCCGCCCGGTCTTCAAGTGCATTTCCATCGCCGCCAGCGGGCTGCCGTCCTCGGCGCTGACCAGCAAAGCGTTGGTCAACTCGTAACCCACGTCCGTCTCGTGAGTCAACTGGACCAGATCACGCTTGCCCAGCGGATGGTCATAGCCCAACTTGCACCAGTCATGCACCAGCAGCACGAAGGCGGCCCGCGAACCGTTGGCCCGGGCCCGACCCACCTCCCGCAGGGGCCGAATTGGAAAAATCGCGGTTTGTTGACGAAAGCGCCGCGGCGGGAGAGTGAATGCCGGGCCGACACGGCCCGGCTCTGACTTCCCGCCTCATCCCTCGCCGCTCACCCCTACCCCCGCTTCTCCTGCAACAGAGCGATGCCGTTTTCGTTGCGGATGCGGGTGAGGGCGACGCCTTCGATCTCGGCCAGCACGATCTCCGCGAGGTAGCAGACGATCGAGCCGTCCTCCAGGTGGGCTGCGTACGCGCGGTCGAGGTCCTGGAAGACGGTATGGAAGTGCGGCTCGCCGTCGGCCACGAGGCCGTCCACGGAAGCCAGCTCGATGGGACCGTCAACCTCGAAGATCTCGTCCTCGGGCAGCTTCTGCGTGTGCTTGATGCGGTGGAAGCGGGCCTTTTCGAGCGTGCCGATCGCGCTCACGAGGACGGCGTTGCGGATGCCGAGTTCCTTCAGCTTGTCGCGGATCCCCTCGCGGAGCTTCTCGCCGCGGTCGAAGCTGAGAATGACGATCCGGCCGAATCCCTTGCTGACGATGGTTCTCATCGATCGGTCTCCAGGGGCAAGTTCAGCGAAAAGCGGCGGGGCGCCGGCCGCGCACGCGGCGCCGCAGGCCAGCGCGCGGAGGAACGCGCGGCGAGCCAGTGAGGCAGGTTGGCAAAGTACCGCCGCGAAAGCTAAAGGCGAAACACGCGACGTGGCGGGAGCCTCATTCATCCTTCATCCTTCAGCCTTCATCCTTTCCCCCTTACCCCTCCTCCACCACCTTGAATCCCATCAGCGTGCCGAGGTCCTGCACGGCCTTCGTATGGTCGCCGTAGAAGACCGCGCGGTGCAAGAGGGTCATCGTGTCGCCCTTGATGATGTCGGCGCCCCAGTTGAGGAACAGCCGCCTAGCGTCGGGCACGCTCTGGGCGAACTGGGTGCGGCAGGCCAGCGGGCTGCGGCCGGTCTCGATGATCTTGCCCGGCACCACGAGCATCGTGTCGAGATTCACCAGCTTGGCGCAGGTGACCGGCTGGCCCACGCGGTTCTCGACCTCCAGGGCCACTCCGCCGCGGCTGTCGGTCTGGGTGCGGATGCGGAAGGGGAGTCGCTTGCCGCCGGGGCCGTCCATCTTGGTGGCCGAGGTGCAGTGGAAGTGGACCATCGCGTTCTTGGCCGCGTCGATCACCGGGTCGGAGATGAAGCCGGGCGCGCGGAAGGCGTAGGCGAAGATGAGCATCGTGAGCGTCGAGTCGATGTCTCCCTCGCACGCCCCCACCAGCCCGAGGTCGTTCAGCTTGCTGAAGGTCAGGCACCCGCGCGGGTTGCCCATGCAGTGCGTGCTGCAGATCGCCTGGGCCTTCTCCTGGATCATGAGGTTCTTGACGGCCAGGAACATGCGGGCCGAGTTGACGATCTCGGGGATGGTGGGCTCGACGATCTGGGTGGCCCTGCTGATCCAGTAGTCCTTGGCCTCGGCCTCGGCGGCCTTGGGATCGATGGCCTTCATCGCGTCCATGACCCGCTGGTTGGGGATGGTCACCAGGTCTGCCCCGAGCTTCTTCTTGACCAGCTCGGCGGAGCACGCGGCGGCGGAGCCGTGGGGCTGGCCCACGGCGAGGATCCGCGTCTGCTTCATGCAAGCGGCAGCGCGGAGAAGGCCGGCGACCTTCTCGATCTCTCCCCAGTCGCTCGTGGGCAGG
>CAYGZI010000328.1:0-6930 GCA_964354245.1 uncultured Planctomycetaceae bacterium | reverse complement strand
TGAACGAGTCCCAGCCGTTGAGCTCCGTGATCACCGCCAGGTGGCAGAACCAGTAGTGCTGCAACGCCTCGTGGAAATCCCGCGGGGCGTGGGCCGGCACGTGCGTGCAGACATCGGCGATCTTCTCCAGCTCCGCCTTGCGCGCCGGATTCGGCTCGCGCGCGGCGAGCTCGCGGGCCCGTTTCGCGTGACGCCGCGAGAAGAGAATCACGGCATCGCAGGAAATGTCCATGGCCAGGAGCTGCTCGCGCTTGGCGTAGGCCGTCGGATCGCCGAGCCAGTCGAGGGCGGCAATGGCTTCGGCGATTTCCTTTTTGAAGTCGAGCATTCCCTTGCCGTAGATCTTGCCGTCCAGCACGGTGTGCCCCGGGGCCCGCTGCTCCATGAATTCGGTACACATCCCGGCGTCGTAGGCCGCGTGCCACTCCGGAGCGACGGCCTGGAAGATCTTGTCCCGCATGTTGCGGCTGCGCCAGTAGGGGATGATCTTCTCTCGATAAACCTCGAAGCACTCGTCCGAGACGGCGTAGCTCGTCTTGGGCCGCGAGTTGAGAATCTGGAGGTCTTCCAGGCTGTGACAGGTGAGTTCCGGATACGTGGGCGTGGCCTTGGGCTTGGGCCCGCGCTCGCCCACGATCAGTTCGTCCTCGCCCAGATAGATCGTTTTGTGCTCGCAGAGATAATAGAAGGACCGGGCCCGCATCACGGGCACCGAGTACTTCCCTTCGTTCGCCCGATAGAAGTCGGTGAGCAGGCTTGCCCGCTCGTGGGAGATGGAAGGCGAGGCGTCGAGGCTTTTGCGGCGCAGTCTGGCCGTTCTTTCCGTCATGGCGTTAACCACCTACTTGGATGTTGAGTCCGAAGGCGCGGAACCGGTTTGCGGCCTCTTCCATGTCGGCGGACGAGGGCCGCGCGGGAGCCTGGGGCAAAGCGGAGCCCGAGTGTGGGAGAGCCGCCCTCGGCTGTCCGACGTGCTGCACAGCCGGGGGTGGCTGCGCTACATGCTGCCCCAGCCACCGGGACTTGTGGTTCCCCGTCGGATGATAAGGCAGCAGACTCACCTGGCGCACGGCCGGGATCGAGGCCACGAAGCGGGCCGCGGCCTCGAGCTGCTCGGCGTCGTCGTTGAAGCCCGGGACGATCGGGATGCGGATCCAGATGTTCTGGTGTATTCGCCCTAGCGCCGACAGGTTTTCCAGGATCGCGGCGTTGGAAACGCCCGTACACTCCAGATGGCGGGCGTCGTCCATAGTCTTAAGGTCATAGAGAAAGAGGTCCGTGAGGCCCGCTGCCGCCAGGAGCTGCTCTTGGGGGGCGTAGCCCGAGGTATCGACGGCGGTGTGGATCGCGTGGGCGCGGCACGCCGACAAGAGTTCCAGTAGGAATTCCGGCTGCACGAGCGGCTCGCCGCCGGAGAAGGTCGCGCCGCCGCCGGAGTCGTCGTAGAAGAGGCGGTCCTTGAGGACCTCGGCCAGCACCTCCTCGGTGGTCATGCGCCGGCCGACCATTTGCCGGGCCTCCGTGGGGCAAGCCTCCACGCAGGCGCCGCAGCGGGTGCAGCGCGCGACCGTAGGACGACTTTCCAAGTCGTCCTGCGACAGAGCAGACCCGGAATCCGTCCCGTTGCTCTTGTGAAGTGCTACGAGGACAGGCTGGAAGCCTGTCCTACTGACACGGACGGATTGGAAATCCGTCCTACGGGCCTGGGGACAGACGGCCAGGCACTGGCCGCACTCCGCGCAGCGGGTTTCGATCACCGCGATCTCGGGCTCGCACGTCTGGCTCTCGGGGTTATGGCACCACCAGCAGCGCAGCGGACAGCCCTTCAGAAACACGGTCGTGCGGATGCCGGGACCGTCCTGAATCGAGTATCGCTGGATGTTGAAGACCAGGCCGGTCTGCATACTGGTGCCCTGCCGCGCGATCGGCGTACATCCCCCATCATACGGGGCGGGCGAAAGCCGGTCAATGCTTGTGCCCGGCCGCCGGGGGGGCGATAATGGGCTGCTTGCGGAATCGGGCGTCCTGTAGCGAAGAAAGGAACGATCATGGTTTCCCGGAGACTCGCGGCCGCGGCGTGCGGCATCCTTGCGATGTGGACCGTCATCGCGTATTCGCCGGCCGCTCTGGGCCAGGCCCCGCTGAAGGTCCCGCCAAAGGTCCAGCCATTCAGCCTCCAGCAGGTGCGCCTGCTGGACGGGCCGTTCAAGCACGCTATGGAGCTGGATCAGAAGTACCTCCTGAGCCTCGACCCGGACCGCCTGTTGCACAACTTCCGCGTCAGTGCCGGGCTGCCGTCGAGTGCCAAGCCGCTGGGCGGGTGGGAAGAGCCGAAGTGCGAGCTGCGCGGGCATTCGGTGGGGCACTATCTGTCGGCCTGTGCGATGATGTACGCGGGCACCGGCGACGTGAAATTGAAGGAGCGGGCCGACCTGATCGTGGCCGAGCTGGCCAAGTGCCAGGGGAAGATCGGCAGCGGCTACTTGAGTGCGTTCCCCGAGGAGTTCATCGACCGGGTCGAGGCAGGCAAGCGGGTCTGGGCCCCTTGGTACACGCTGCACAAGATCTACGCGGGGCTCTTGGACGTCCACCTCCTTTGCGACAACCGGGAGGCGCTCGAAGTCCTGGAGATGGCCTGCCACTGGGTGAAGTCGCGCACCGACAAGCTCAGCGACGAGCAGGTGCAATTCATGCTGCGGAACGAGCACGGCGGGATGAACGACGTGCTGGCGGAGCTTTACGCTGTTACCGGCGACCCCCAGTATCTGAAACTATCGCAGCGCTTCAATCACTGGGCGGTCTTGGGTCCGCTCGCCAAGCGGGAGGATCGGCTGACCGGGCTGCACGCCAACACGCAGTTTCCCAAGATCCTCGGGGCCGCGCGGCAGTACGACTTCACGGGCGAGGAGCGGCTGCACACGATCGCCGCATTCTTCTGGGACGTGGTGACCAAGGAGCGGTCCTACGTCATCGGCGGCAACAGCGACAACGAGGCCTTCTCGCCCAAGGAGGAGCTGTCCAAGCACATCGGCCCTTCGACCACCGAGACCTGCAACACCTACAACATGCTGAAGATCACCCGGCGGCTCTTCTGCTGGGACCCGAAGCCGGAGTACGCGGACTATTACGAGCGGGCCCTCTATAACCACATCCTCGCGTCGCAGCACCCCGAGACCGGAATGGTCGTTTATTACCTACCCCTGAAGACCGGGAGCCAGAAGGTCTTCAGCAGCCCGAACGACTCGTTCTGGTGCTGCGTGGGGACGGGAATGGAAAACCACGCCAAGTACGGAGAGAGCATCTATTTCGTTTCGGCTGCGGGAGACGCGGTAGGGTGGGACAAGCGCAGCGCAGTCCCACCAGGGACAATGTCGAATGTCGAAAACCAAATGACGAACCAGTCAGTTGCGGCTGGTGGGACTGCGCTGCGCTTGTCCCACCCTACCACTTTGTACGTGAACCTGTTCATCGCCTCGGAGTTGGACTGGCGCGAGCAGGGCATTAAGCTGCGGCAAGAGACGAAGTATCCGGAGGAGCAAGCCACGCGATTGGTGTTCACATGCCAGAAGCCGATGGAGTTGAGTCTGAAGGTGCGGCATCCGTATTGGGCGGTGTCGGGATTCGAGATTGCCGTCAACGGCGAAGGGCAGGCCACTGCGAGCAAGCCGGGCAGCTATGCGACCATCTTGCGCGAGTGGAAGACCGGCGATCGGGTCGAGATCAAGATGCCGATGAGCCTCCGCACCGAGGGCTTCCGCGATAATCCGCGCAAGCTGGCCGTGATGTATGGCCCGCTGGTGCTGTGTGCGGAGGTCGAGCCCGGAAGCCTGCTCCAGGCGGTCGTTGCGGAGCCGGGGCAGGTCCTTTCGAGCGTCAAGCCGGTCGAGGGGAAGCCGCTGCGGTTTAGTGCGTCGGGCAAGGTGTTTCGCATGCTTGGCGCGGTGGGGCAGGTTGGCAACCTGCCCGACGACGGCACTGTAAGGCAGGTTGGCAACCTGCCGCACGACGGCATTGTAGGGCAGGTTGGCAACCTGCCCCACGACGTAATCTTGGCCCCGCTGTCTCAGGAGTATCAGCAGCCCTACATCGTCTATTGGGACGTGTTGGACGAGGCCCAGTGGAACGCCAAGGCAGACGAGCACCAGGCCGATCTCGCGCGGCAGAAGGCCTTGGAGGGGCGGACGGTGGACCGCGTGGTCGTCGGCAACCAGCGGTCGGAGCGCCAGCACGCGCTGAAGGGCGAAAGGACGGCGGCGGGGCCGTTCGGCGGGCGCCAATGGCGTCACGCGACCGACGGGGGGTGGTTCTCGTATGACTTGAAGGTGCTGCGCGACAAGCCGGTCGATCTCCTTGTAAACTACTGGGGAAGCGATGCCGGCGCGCGGGAGTTCGACATCCTGGTCGATGGCACGAAGATCGCTACCCAGAAACTCGAGCGCAACCGGCCGGAGCGGTTCTACGACGAGACCTATCCGATCCCGCAGGACTTGACCAAGGGCAAGGACACGGTGACGGTCCGGTTTCAGGCCCATCCCGGCCGCACGGCCGGGGGGATCTTCGATTGCCGGATGCTGCGGAAGGAGTGAAGAGCGTCGAGAGTCGAGAGTTGAGAGCTGAAAGCTGATGGCGTATCCAAGGCGGCGATAATCCGCCGCAGTCCAAAACCCCAACAGGAGCAATCATCATGGCACGCAATAAGTGGACGCGACGCGAACTACTCCAGGCAGGCGGAGCGGCGCTGGCCCTGCCGCTTCTGGTCCCCGCCGGCGCGCTGGGGCTCGGCGCCAAGCCCGGAGCCAACGACAAGGTCAACGTAGCCATCGTCGGTCTCGGCGGCCGGGCGCACGCGGTCGTCAACGAGTCCCGCGGCATTCCCGAGATGCAGATCGTGGCCGTCTGCGATGCCTTCTATCCCCGCTGCGGGCAGTTCGTCAAGGCCGTTGCCCGCGGCGAGAAGTGGCAGACCTACGACGACTTCCGCCAAATGTTCGAGCGGGAGAAGCTCGACGGCGTGATGATCGAGACCACCACCCACGCCCGCGCCTGGATCGCCATCCACGCCATGCAGGCCGGCAAGGACGTGTACATCGAGAAGCCCATGAGCCTGACCATTGCCGAAGGCCGGGCCATGGTGCGGGCGGCGCGGAAGCTCAATCGCGTGACCCAAGTGGGCACGCAGCAGCGGTCCATGCCGATCAACAACTGGGCCAGCGACCTCGTGAAGAGCGGCGCGATCGGCAAAATCCACACCGTGCAGGCCCACAATTTTTGCAGCCCCGACCGGTGGACCGACCAGCCCGCCCAGCCCAAGCCCGAAGGCGGACGCGGCGACTGGTGGGACACGTGGACCAACCAGACCGAGCTGCGGCCCTATCACCCGAAGCTCCATTACGGCTGGGCCCAATGGTGGGACTACGACGGCGGGGGCCTGTGCTTCGGCGTGACCGGCTGGGGCACCCACGCCTACGACCAGGTCAATCGCGGCCTGGGCACCGACGAGACCGGCCCCGTCGAGGTCGTGCTCGAAGAGGCGGTCAAGGTGATGGGCACCGGGCGCATGGTCAAGAAGACCGTGGGCGACGAGTCCACCGGCGGCGAATACCACGCCATGGCCCGGGAGATCGTCGGGCCGCGGGCCAAGGTGAGCATGACCTTCGCCGGCGGCACGAAGCTGAATCTCCACCTGGACAACGACCGGGGGCCGGTGCTGGGGGCGATCTTCATCGGAGAGAAGGGGAAGATCGACCTGAACCGCAACCGCCTTTTGACCAATCCCAAGGACATCGCCCTATCGAAAGACAATCCCGGCCCCAACAAGAAGCCCGAGACCCAGTATCACGTCGAGAACTGGATCGAGTGCATCAAGACCCGAAAGCGGTGTACGGCCGACATCGAATACGGGCAGCGGTCCACGACGCTCTGCTACCTGGTCAATATCGTGCGCGAGGTGGGCCGGGTGGGCGAGGCGCTCAAATGGGACCCAGTGGCCGAGCGGTTCACCAACAGCGACGAGGGCAATAAGCTCCTGGACCGGCCGCGCCGCAAGGGGTACGAGTTGCCGGGGATAGCGTAACTGGATAGCCTCGGTCTTGAGGTCACAGTTTGTGACCTCAAACGATGGCGTACCGGGCCGTTCAAGGTCAAAGTCAGTGCCTTTGATCTTGAGATCACAAAACGTGATTTCAAGTGCGCCCGGATCGGGCGGAGCGCGGCGAGCCTCGCGCGACCGGACGTCTCGCACGTCTCGGCGAGGTCAGGAGACCCGCGCCGATCGGAGAATCAACCGGATGAGCAAGCCGACATCCTTGATCCCCGTTGAGCGGATAGAACGGGCAATCCTTCTGATCCGTGGCCAGAAGGTCATGCTGGATCAGGACTTGGCGTCGCTCTACGAGGTCGAGACCAAGTCGCTGATCCGTGCTGTCAAACGGAACATTGAGCGGTTTCCTGATGATTTCACCTTTCAGCTTTCCACGGAGGAGTTCGAGCGTTTGAGGTGCCAATTTGGCTCCTCATACTTGTGCCGCGGTCGTGGCGGCCGCCTCTACCTTCCCTACGCTTTCACCGAGCAAGGGGTCGCCATGCTCTCCAGCGTGCTGCGGAGCCCGCGGGCGGGAGCGGTGAACGTCGAGAGCATGCGGGCGTTCGTGCGCTTGTGGCGGATGCTGGCCTCGCACGCGGACCTGGCTGCCAAGCTCGAGGCGCTGGAGCGGAAGTACGATGCGCAGTTCAAGGTGGTTTTCGATGCGATCCGGCAACTGATGAGCCCGCCCGAGTCCAAGCCCCGGCGGCGGATCGGGTTTGTCGCCACCGAGAAGGAATGAACGGAAGAAGGGGCAATACTTCGCTTTGCCCCAGCGACCCCTCGCCGGGCCGACACGGCCCAGCTCTAAACCCTGAACCCTGAACCCTGAACCCTGAACCCTGAAC
>CAYGZI010000327.1:0-6930 GCA_964354245.1 uncultured Planctomycetaceae bacterium | reverse complement strand
TGTACTGCCGCACGCCGAGGGCTTCGGGGCAGCAGTACAACTGCTGCCCCAACACGATTGGCTGTCTGCACCAGCACGGCTTCTGCGAAGCCGTGGCACACTTTGCTCACGCCGGAACATGCCCACGACAAGCGTGGGCATGGCACCCGGCCTGTTACAAACCCGTTACCCACCCCCGTCGGCTCGGCGGCGACAATGGGTCCGTCACCGGAATCGGGAACTTTCCCGCCGCCTGCGAGTCTAAAGGGGTGAAGATACCGCGCACCGGCGGCCGTGTGCCACTGCTTCGCAGAAGCAGTGCCCTCGGGAATTCCACGGCACTGCTTGTTCCAAGCAGTGGCACACGGCCGCAGCCAAACCAAGCCAGCAGCGCAAAGGAGCAAGACTATGCCACGGCGTTCTGCCTTCCTCTTGTCGATAGCCACCCTCCTCTTGTCAATGGCCGTGATCGGGGCGACGGCCCCCGCGGCCTTGGCTCAGGCCGATGCCCAGGCGGCCTTCCAGCAGGCCAAGGCGGCCTTCCAGGCCGGCAAGTTCGCCGAGGCCCGCGACCTGGCCAAAAAGGCAGCCGAGACCGACGCCAAGAACCCCGAGGTCTTTCTGCTCTTGGGCAAGGCCCAGTATCAGTTGGGCGAGTTGGACGACGCCTTGGCCGCCTGGAAGCGGACCCTCGCCCTGGCCCCGGAGGAGCCCTTCGCCGCCAAGATGCTGGAGGTCCTCCGGGCCCAGCGGGCGGGGGTCAATCTGCGGATCACGCTCGTCGAGGCCATGATCGCCGAGAAGCTCTTTGCCCCGTCACAATTGGAGTGCCAAGGCATACTCACTGAGAAGTCCTTGTCCGACGCGCAGCGGGCCAAGGTGATGACGCTTCGGGCGGAGATCTACGTCCGGATCGGCGAGCCGGCCGCGGCCGAAAAGTTCCTCCGCGAAGTCCTGGTCCTCTATCCCAAGCAGGCCGACCCGGTCCAGACCACGCTGCTCTTGGGGCAAGCAAAGCTCCGCGCCGGCGGCGACGCAACGGCCGAGGGGCTCGCACTGCTCAAGAAGCTGATCGCCGACCATGCCGACACTGCGGCCGCGGCAACCGCACAGTTCGAGCTCGTCAGCTTCGACTTGAAGCAGGGGGTGGATCAGGCCCGGGTAGACGCTCTGGCCAAGTGGCTTGCGAAGCACCCTCAACATGCACTGGCCGCAGACGCGCATCGCACGCTCGTGGAATCGTACCTGACGCTCAGCCGCCAAGGGGCGAAGCCTGCGCGGCAGTCCACCCTGATTGCCGCCGATGCGAAGGCCCTGGCGTTGGCAGTGGAGATTGCCAAGCAGCAGGTGCGGACGGAAGTGACCGCGGGGCTGGTGGATACGTTGCTGAAGCACCTCGAAGCGCAGTACGGCGCGAACCAGGCAAACGCCGCGGCGATCAAAGGGGCGCAAACGCTCCTGGGCGCGCCGCTCCCCAGGCCGTCGCGGTTGGCCGCGCTCAAGGCACTGGGGCAGTACAGGTATCGCGATGCCGTGGAATGGCTCAACGAGCAGGGCCGCTCCGGGCAGCTTCCCGCGGCGGTGAACGATCGCGCGTTGCCGCCGGCGCTGGCCGAGGTGATTGCCGTCTATCAGACGATCCGCACGGAGTTTCCCACGGAGCCGCTTTGGGCGGACCAAGCCGCGTTGGCCGTCCAGGTGCGCGCCGCCAATGCCCGAGTGGTCTGGCCGGACGAGGTGGCGGCGCTGCGCGGGCCCGACGCCTGGGCCATCGAGATCGCCCTGCCGGTCGTGAGGGCCAACGGCGACCCGGCTGCGGTCAAGACCGCCGTGGATCTCTTCCAAGGCATCGTCAAGGACTACACCGCGCTGGGGCAATCGGGCGCGAGGCAGTTGGCGCTGACGGCAAGCCGCCTGCTCCTGTCCGCGCCGCTTTCCCAGAAGCAGCCTGTGTGGTCCGACGCAATGGCTGCCCATGCCGCGCTCTTGGACGGCTATGCCAGGTTCCTCTTCCAGGAGAACATCAAGAGCGGCAACGGCGAGCAAAACGCGAAGCTCTCCGACGCCCAGAAGGAATTTCTCGACACGCTCGCCAAACTCCTGGCCGGCGATTCGGCGCGGGCAGGGGCCGCCTTGAACGACGTGCGGGAGCACGTCAAGCCGTGGATCGAGGGCGGCCACTGGGCGGTGGCCGAGGAGGTCTACACCGCATTGGCCAAGGCCCTGCCGCAGGCGGATCGCCGTCAGGCGGACCTCGCCGTCGTGGACCTTTGGATCCAGCAGGTCCTGCGCGAGCACCAGCGGCTCGCAGCGGCCGGGCTCTCCGTGCCGCGCCAGCTCGACCCGACCTTGAAGAAGGCGCTCGTGCGCTGCTATGAGCTGCAAGCGGGACTGGACCTGGCGAGCCCCAAGCTGGCCCAGGTCCGCGGCGTCTCGGACCGGGTGATCGCCCACTACAAGGCGCTGGAGTATTACGACGTTGCTGAAGCGGCGGTCAAGGTCAAGGCCGAGAAGCCAGTCGAGGCGGCCGACGAGTATGCCGCCTTCCAACTCATCCAGCTTCAGGAAGACCAGGCCCGGCGCGAGCTGGCGCGGTCGCTGCGGCAGTACGGCGCGCCGGACAAGATCGCACTGACGCCGGCCTTCCAGGCGGTTGTCGCGGCCTGGACCAAGTTCATCTCGGATCGGCCGGCCAGCCCGCTGGTCCCGCAGGCGGCGGAGAGGGTTTTCGGCATTGCCCGGCTCTTCGAGCAGCACGGGGCGTTCCCGGTCGCGGCCGGCGTACACAGCGATCTGGCCAAGTTCGCCGCTGGGGTCAAAGTCCTTTCGCAATCGTCGCCGACCGCCGCCAGCACGGCCCAACGGGCGGCCTTTGCCGCCGCGGGCGCCCTCGACGCTCAAGCCCGGAAGGTGCTGGCCAAGGCGATGGCCGACCGCAAGAGCGGCGACCTGCCGCCGGGCAAGCTCAGCGGCGAGTTTGAAGCGGCCATCGCGAGTTACAAGGGGTTCATCGCGGCCTACCCGGACAGCATCCTGGTACGCGACGCGATCGCCAATGTGATGACGGTGGCGTTGGAGTATGCCAAGATTGACTCCTGGGACGTGGCCGACGGCGTCTACGCGGACCTGCTCAAGTCGAACCTCAAGATCCGCCGGCCCGAGCGTCTGGAGTTTGCCCGCGGCCTATGCCAATTGGGCCGCGCCATGCCCGACCACGCCCGGGAAGTGCTCGCGGCGCTGAGCGCGACCGGCTTGCGGGGCGCCGAAGGGCCGACGGAAATCGGCTTGGCTACCCGGGGCGGCGAGATGGGAGGCCGGATGACGCCGGGCAGCGGAAGTTTCGGAGGAGCAGGAGGAGGGGTGGGGATGGCGGGTTACGGGATGCCCGGCGGGGCGCCCGGCTATGCCGCTGCGGGAGTGCCGCCGGGAGCCGCCTCGGGCCCGATGGATGGAGGTAAGCCCGCCGCACTATCCGCTTCGGCGGCGCCGCCGACCCTGCCGCCCATCTCCGTGGAGACCGACGAGGCCAATCGCGACGTGCAGTTGCTGGCCATGATCCGCCAGCGCGAGGCGAGCCGCTCGACGCAGGTGGCGCAGCTCCGCGAGCATTTCGACCTGGCAATGAAGCAGCCAGCCGCCCAAGGCCAACAGGTTGCGCAGCAACCCCAAGCAGACCAGCAGGCCAAGCTCCCTGCTCCGGTCCCGGTCCTCTCCGAGGCCGAGTTGGCCCGGCAGGAGAAGGCGATTGACGCCGCGTACGCCATCTTCCAGGCCATCCGCAAGAATTACGCGGAAACCCCCACCGCCGAACAGGCCCGCGCCGAGATTCTAGTAATGGTGTCGCATTGGCGTGGTCTCACGCAATGGCATCGCTCGGCCGCCCTGGCCGCACGCTTCCTGGCCGACAATCCGACCGACGGGCAGCTTCCCCAGCTTCGCCTGGAGGCCGCTCGCGACAAGCTGGCTTACGCCTCCAAACCGCTGGAGAAACCGCTTGCCAAGCAGGCGATGGTGACCGAGGTTTCGGGGCGATTCAGGGCGGCCCGCGGCGAGCTGGCCAAGATCGTGGCCGATTTTCCCGCGGAGAAGAGCCTGCAGCAGGACGCGCAGTGGGACATTGCCAACAGCTTCCTCACGGAGGCAAGGGCGATCGCGGCGCTGAGCCCGACGCTCGCCCGCGGGCAGTTCGTCCGCGCCACGCGGGAGCTTCAGAAGGTGGCGGACAAGCATCCCAGTCACCCGCGGATCGGCGCGATCCCCCAGATGCTCTGGACCATCTCGCAGGAGTTGGAGGGCCGCGGCTACGACGAGGAGGCGATCCTCGTATGGAACGAACTCTCGATCCACGACCCGACGAACCCGCTGGCCCAGACGTCGGCCCTGAAGATCGCCCAGACGTACCACCAGAAGCTCAAGCGGCCGCTCAAGGCGGCGGAGACGTACCAGGAATTGAACTTCGCCCGCGGCGGCAGCGACCAGGCCGGGCAGGACGCGATCTTCCGCATCGGCTCGGAGCTGAAGGACCAGAAGCGGTGGGTTGAGGCCCTCCACGTGCTGGAGGCGTTCGTGGATAGCTTCCCGCGCCATCCCCAGGCCGGCCAGGCGCTGGCGATGGCGGGCCAGATCCACCAGGCCAACGAGGCGTGGAAGGACGCGATCGCCGCCTATCGCCGTGTGATCGCCGAATTCGGCGAAGGCCAGTGGGTCCAGGACGCCAAGTGGTCGATCGCCGAGTGTACGATCAACCTCAGCCAATGGTCCGAGGCCGCGGCCGCGTACCGCGACTACGTGGCGGCGTATCCGAAGGACGCCGCCAAAGTGGCCGAGGCCAACCGCCGCATCGAGGTCCTCAAGGACCTGGCGCGCTACCAGGGCTTGGTGGACGAGAAGGGACAGCGCAAGGCGTTCGACGCCCAGTACCAGATCGCCGTGATCGTGCGCAACCAGTTGTCCAACCCCGTCAAGGCGATCATCGAATACCGCAAGGTCGTGGCCAACTGGCCGGAGAGCTACGTGGCTGCGCCCGCGCTCCATGAAATGGGCACGGCGTATCTCGCGCTGGGTGAAACGGAGAAGGCCCGCGACGCCCTGAAACAGGTGGCGGAGAAGTACCCGACCAGCCCGCTGGCCAGCTCGGCCCTGTTCATGGTCGGCAAGAGCTACGAGGATGAGGCCGACAAGCTGGCAAGCGTCACGCGCGAGAAGTCGCTGGAGCAGGCCCGCGACGTGGCCCAGCGCAACGCCTATGAGCTGTCCCAGTCGAGCCGGGCCCGGCAACAGGAACTGCGGCTGGACCGGGTTGAGAGTCTGAAGAAGGAGGGCAAAGGCAAGGCGGCGGAGGTGGAAGAGGCTTCGGGCGCCGCCCTCTTTGGCGTGTTCAACGACGCCAACGTGAGGGTCTTCGCCCAGAAGGCCATCCAGGACGTCGAGACGCTGACCGCCACGCAACTGGCCGACCGCCAGGACAAGATCAACGCCGCCCTGCGCAAGGCCGTGACGGCGTATACGGCGACCTCGAAGATCGCCGGCGGCAACAAGGCCGACGCCGCGTTGCTGCAAATGGCCACGATCTACGACCAGCGTCTGAAGGACTCCAAGGCGGCCATGGAAACGTGGCTGGAGATCGTGCGTCAGTTCAGCGGCACCGCGGTGGCCGAGGACGCCAGTTGGAAGCTCGCCCAATACTACGAGCGCGAGGGCAAATACTCCGAGGCGATCGACGCCTACACGGCCTTCCTGCGCAACTACCGCCGCAGCCCCAACGCCGGCGCGGCCCAGTTTGCCGTCGCCGAGAACTACGAGCGGATCGGCAAGTGGGTGGCCGCCATGGACTCGTACAACAACTACATCACCAACTTCCCCGAGGGGCCGCTGGTCGGCAAGGCCAAGGAGCAGATCAACTGGATCAAGACCTACCGGCTCTAGGAAATGACGAATGACGAATGACGAATGACGAATGAAGCTCGAATGACGAAGCACGAAACCGTGAGCCCAAGCCGCTATTTCGAGCTTTGTGCTTCGTCATTCTTTCGACATTTGGCTTTCGTCATTCGGCTCAACAAGGAGATCGAACCATGCGGACCAAGAAAACTCTTTCTGTGATTCTCATCGGACTGGCGCTGGCCGCCTGGTCGGCGGTCGCGATTGCGGACACGGCGGCACCGAAGTCGGATACCGTTGGGGCTAAGCCGCAAGCGGCAGCCGCCAAGCCCGAAAAGCCCGCAGCCAAGCCGGAAAAGCCGGAAGTTAAGCCCGAAAAGCCCGCGGCCAAGCCCGAGAAGCCGGAGGCCAAGCCGGCCCAGTCCGATCCCGAGAAGCTCTTCGCCGGCGGGCGCGATGCCCTCTTTCAAGGCAAGTACGCCGAGGCCATCGACCTGCTCGAGAAGGCCGTGGCCGCCGACAAGACGAAGACCAGCTACCGCCTACACCTTGCCCGGGCGTATCGCTATGCGGGCAAGAACGACCAGGCGGCCGCCCAACTGGAAGAGATCCTCAAGGCCGCCCCGGACCACGTCGAGGCCGGCCAGGCATTGGGCGAGATCTACACGGCGGCCAAGCAATGGAAGGACGTGGTCCGCGTGATCGAGCCCTTGCTCAAGTACCGCCACGATTATCCCACCTACCACATGCTCGCCGAGGCCCAGAACAATCTCGGCGAGACCGAAAAGGCCCGCAAATCCTACGAAGAAGCCATCAAGCTCAACCCGCAAAGCGCCTCGGACCGCTACCAGCTCGGCAACATCTACCTGGCGGGCAACTTCTTCGCCTTGGCCGCCGACTCGTACCGGTCGGCCCTGGGCCTGGGGCTCGACAGCCCGGTGCTCCGCTACAAGCTCGGCTCCGCCTACTTCAACCTGCGGAACTACTTCGGCAGCATTTCGGTGCAGGCGGTCACGTCGGGCGCGCCGGGCACGATCGACGGCCAGCGGTATCTCATCGAGCCGGTGCCGG
>CAYGZI010000326.1:0-6936 GCA_964354245.1 uncultured Planctomycetaceae bacterium | reverse complement strand
TGATAATCGTTCGAGGAACCGCCTTCCTCTTTTCAACTGTCAAAGGGACATCTTCTGATGACTCCATTGAGCACGACTTTCGCCGGTGTGACCGTCCCCTGACGTAGGAGGTCACTCCAGCGAAGGCGGAACCCCAGCAGTTCCGCCAGCCAACCGATCAGCGATCCACAGAAGAGCAGAAGGAAGACCATGCCCAAGAACCACGCCCAGTGCCACCAGGCGCGGGGAAACCACTGCCTGTCAAAGCCCGCTGCCTCCGGAGCGATCCTCGCAAGCAGGAACGGAACGGCGGCCTGTAGGCCGAGGAAGACGAGCACGCAAGGATAAGCCCAGCCTCTCAGCGCGGGCAGCAAGGCAAGGTACTTGGGCACTTCAACGGCGACGATCGCGGCCGCTAGGACGGCAAGGATCCGTCCTCGCGGCCGCATCGCCCGTTCGCCTTCGCCGGGCATTGTCTCTCCGGAATGCACTGACTGCCTCCGTCGCCGATCACGGAAAGGACTCGCGCACGCGAAGCGAACAGGAGCCCGTCGGACAGGAGCGTCCTGGTCCGCCCACAGCCGCTGGATTCTACCAGGGCTTCGTGAACCGGGTCAATCGACCCTGCCACCTGAAGCACACGGCGCTCCCGCCGACAAAGTGTCTTGGCTTGGCTCACGCATCGGAGCCTTCTCCGGCTTCAAAGCCCGTGCTCTCGGCTCTCCAGCGCGTCGGGGACTCGAGACAGCACGT
This sequence comes from uncultured Planctomycetaceae bacterium, assembly GCA_964354245.1. Taxonomy (GTDB): domain Bacteria; phylum Planctomycetota; class Planctomycetia; order Pirellulales; family Thermoguttaceae; genus CAYGZI01. Next base: position 6,204 of record CAYGZI010000326.1, on the reverse strand, counting down.
GCTTGCCCACCGCCGCGGCGTAGCGCGTCATCGTCTCCACCGCGAAGTCACCGTAGGCTGGGGCGCCAGCCCCAGCAGCCCGGGAGAACATGGCAAAGCTGGGGCTGCGCCCCAGCCTACACGGCTATCTCCGGACCAGATACTTGTCCAGCCACTCCAGCACAATCGCCCGCGTTTCCGGCGTCTCTTCGTGGGCGCAGTCGAAAAGCTCGATGCGCAGGTCCTCCGGGCGGCCGTATTGCTGGTAGAGCGGTACGAGATGATCGCGGATCCGCTCGACTCCCGCCGGCGGGGTGAGGAGGTCTTTGCGCCCGTTGAGGCTCAGGTGCGGGCGCGGCGCGATCAGCTCGCAAATCTCGTGGGCCTGGAAGTGCTTCAGCAGGTCCGGCACGTAGTAGTAGATGCCGTGGCCCGCGAGGTTGTCGTTGCGGATCAGCTCCTCGTAGTCGGTCAGGCAGCAGAGGTCCGCACAGAGAGCGATGCGCGGGTCGAGGGCTGCGAGCCACCATGCCTTGGTCGAGCCCATCGAGATGCCGAAGGCCCCGATCCGCTTGGGGTCCAGCTCCGGCCGACTCTGGAGGTAGGTGACGGCCTGGAATTCGTCGAAGAGCATCATGCCCCACAGGACTTGCCCGCGCCAGAGCATGAGCTTGAAGGCGTCGTGCTCGCCGCGCGTGCCGTCGGGCTGGTGCTTGCGCCCGGAGAAGCACCAACTGTCGATGGCCAGCGTGACCAGGCCCTGCTGGATGCAGACCGGGGCGTAGGGGTGCATCACGTCCAGCCCGCAGAGCAGCTCCTCCTTGCCCAGGTCGTAATTGCCGCCGTGGGAGTGGATATAGAGGAGGCCCGGGGCGGGCTGCTGCCGCTTCTCGGGCACGAGCAGATACGCGGGCACGGGCTCCAGGCCGTTGAGCTCCAGCTCCAGGTGCTCTAGGGTGTAGCCGGGGCCTTGCTCGGTCTTGAGGACGCGGGCCTCGGGCTTGCGTGTTGGGGGTAAATCTCCCAAGAGGCCCCAGAGCTCCTGTCGCCGTCGCTCCTGATGGGCGGCAAACCGCTCGTGCGGACTGGTTTCAGCGGACATGGCGGACCTCGATGCGACGGAGAAAGCGGAACATGGGCACTGGAGCACAATGATCGGGGAATCACGAAAACGCGAAATCGGGTGCCGGAGTTCCCACCATTCTGCCATCCGAACGGGAGAGGGTGCAACTCCCCTGCCGGGATCGTACTGCCCTGCTTACAATGACGCACATGGCCACGAGCGACGATGAGCCCAGTCCGCTCTTCTGCGACCGATGCCAGGCCACCTTGCAGCCTGGGAGCGGCGATTTCTACGTCGTGCGGATCGAGGCCGTCTGCGACCCGACGCCGCCGCAGTTCAGCGAGGAAGACCTTCAGCGCGATCCCCGGGCGGAGATCGAGCGGCTGCTGGAAGACCTGCGCGGCGTCTCCGGGCAAGAGGCGATGGACCAGGTCTACCGCCGGGTGATGCTGTATCTCTGCGGCCCGTGCTATCGGAGATGGATCGAGAATCCCGTGGCCGGGCCGGACTTGCCCGAAGATTAGGGGATGCGGCCGCGCTCGGGCGATGAGGCGGAATTGCCGAACCTTCCGGGCCAGTCCGCCGTATGTCAGACTGATCGGTTCTGAGGTCCGCAGCCGGCAGATTCCCCCCCGCCCCCCAGATTCCCACCGCAAGGCGAATCATCGCACCTTGTAGGAGGCAGAGCGATGGAGGAACCGCATGGAGGCTATCCCACCGACCTCAGCGACCCGCAATGGAAAATCGTCCGGGGGCTGATTCCCGCCGGCAAGCCGATCGGCGCCGACCGCACCACGTCGATGCGCGCGGTCGTCAACGCCATCTTCTACCGCCAACGGAGCGGCTGTCCGTGGCGCATGCTGCCCCACGATTTCCCGCACTGGCGGACCGTCTACGGCTACTTCCGTCAATGGCAGAACGACGGCACGTGGGAGCGGATCGAGGGCGCGTTGCGCCGCACCGCGCGCGGCGAAGCCCAGCTCCAGGAAGAAGCGGCTGCGAGCTGGTAGTCCGACACACTTCAATTGACGAGTTGGTGGCTGGGGCAAAGCGATGCGTACACCAGCGCTGATCGACTGGGGCTTCGCTGCGCTCAGCCGCCAGCCACCCGACCGCTGCGCTCAGGCGCCAGCCACCCGACCGCACAACCCTCAATGCCCTCTTCGGCCCCCTCGCTTCGGGGCACTCGTCTCCAAACACGAAAAGATTTTCCAAAATACTTTCGCGGAAGGCCGGGCCGCTGTAAGTGCAACGGCTGTCCCTGGTTTGCGCGATCGCCCCTATTGCCCGACATCCGCCTGCGCCGAGGGCCGTCGCCGTGGCGCCCGCCGGCTGAAGATGAGTTTCCGCCGCGGGCGCATCGGCGCAAGCGCCAATTCGCCAGCGATTTCGCACGATTCCGACGCGCGCAGCGGCGGGTCCCCCAGCGCTGCTAGCAATTCGCAAACAGCGCCGGCGCGGTTTGAACTCGGCCGGTTGACGACCCGTAAAACCACAGTACAAGTGAAAGAAGCATCGGAGCGGCCGATGCGGTTTCCAGCACTTTTTGCACGGAGGTCACGAACATGTCGCTTTCACAACTCTTGCGGCGCGAAGCGGTCCACGGCAGTGCAGTCCAATTGCGGCGGTCCCGGCGTGCGCGACCCTTCGGCCGATCGCGTACTGGCCGACGGCTTTCGGTCGAGTCGCTGGAGCACCGGAGGTTGATGTCGGTGTCCCCGCTTCCTTTCGAGGACCCCGCCGGCCCGGGCGCTCCGGCGATCGTCGCGCAGTGCGCCGTCGCCACGCCCGCCAATGCGCCGCCGGCGGCCGCGGACGATTTCTACGCGATCAGCGGGCATCAGCAATTGGGGGCCAACGTATTGGCCAACGACGTGGATGCGGAAGGCGACTCGCTTTCCGTCGCGCTGGTGAGCGGGCCCGGCTCCGGCACGCTCGCCCTGAGGACCGACGGGCTGTTCATCTACACGCCGGATCGCGGCTTCGACGGCGTGGACACCTTCACTTACACGGCCAACGACGGGCAGGCCGACTCCAACGTGGCGACGGTCAGCATCGCCGTGACCCGCGTCAGCGACGCGCCGCCCACGGCCGTGGCCGACGAGTACCGCGTCGACGAAAACCAAACGCTCTCCGTCGCCGGCCCGGGGGTGCTGGCCAACGACACCGACGCGGACGGCGAGGGGCTCAGTGCGATCCTGGTGACGGGTCCGCGGAGCGGCGTCCTCGTGCTCGGCGCGGACGGTTCCTTGGACTACACTCCCAACCCCGAGTTCCACGGCGCGGACTCGTTCACCTACAGGGCCAGCGATGGGCAGGCGGACTCCGATCCGGCGACGGTGGCGATCACCGTGGACGAAGTCAACAGCGTCCCGGCCGCAGCGGACGACGCCTACTCGACAGGGCAAGATCAGCCGCTCGCGGTGCCGGCCGGCGGCGTGCTGGCCAACGACCTGGATGGGGACGGCGACCCGCTGTCGGCGGTCCTGGTCAGCGGGCCTGCCAGCGGCGTGCTAACGCTCAACACCGACGGCTCCTTCGAGTATGCGCCCAACGCAGGGTTCGTCGGAGCGGACTCGTTCACCTACGTAGCCAACGACGGCCAGGCGGACTCCAATCCGGCCACGGTCGCGATCACCGTGGAGTCAGTCAATAGCCTCCCGACCGCCGCGGACGATGCCTACTCGACAGGGCAGGATCAACCGCTCTCGGCGCCGGCCGGGGGCGTGCTGGCCAACGACCTGGATGCGGACGGCGACCCGCTGTCGGCGGTCCTGGTCAGCGGGCCTGCCAGCGGCGTGCTAACGCTCAACACCGACGGCTCCTTCGAGTATGCGCCCAACGCAGGGTTCGTCGGAGCGGACTCGTTCACCTACGTAGCCAACGACGGCCAGGCGGACTCCAATCCGGCCACGGCCGCGATCGCGGTCAGTCCGGTCACAGCGCCGGAGGCCAAGGAGGTGAAGATCCATCTGGAGGTCTCGGGCACGGCGTTCGGTCCTGACACCGGGCCGATCTGGAGCGGCTCGACGTTCTGGGTCAGCGCGTTCGTGGAGGACCTGCGCGAGGTGCCGCAGGGGGTCGTCGGCGGGGCGATCGACGTGGCGTTCGACCCGCAGTGGGTGACTCCGACGGGCAACGCCGCCTACGGCGAGCAGTTTACCGACTACCGCCAAGGGACTGCGGACGCGGCGGCCGGCGCGATCGATGAAGCCGGGGCGCTAACCACCGAGGCCGGCGTGGGCGTGCAGACTGCTGCGCCGTTTGTCGCGTGGGAGTTCCGCCGCAGCGGCCCGGGCGCGCCCAGCGACCCAAACAGCCAGGTTGCCTTCACCGCCGATCCGGGCGAGGGGACGGCCACGATCCTGCCGGGCAACTTTGCCCTGGTTGGCCTCGGCACGCCGGTCGACTGGAAGAACGTCGAGTTCGACGCGGTCGATCTGGGCCTGTACCTGGGCGACTTCAACGGCGACGGGGCCGTCAATCACTGCGACCTGGCCCTCTGGATCCCGCAAGCCCCCTCCTGGCCGGAGTCGGGCAACTTCGATCCGAAGTTCGATCTCAACGGGGACTCGCGCGTGGACGCGGCCGACCTGGCGGTCCTGATGCCGCGGCTGTATCAGCCGGTCCTGGGCGATGGGGGCGACGATCTCGACTGGGTCGGCTCGATCCCGTCGCTACGCCACCACAAGCGGGACGCCCGGCACCAGACGGCGGCCATCGATCGCGTGCTGCAAAGCTACGATCGCTGGTGCTTCATCTGATCTGATCTCTCTGGGGCGGCGGAATCTCCCGGCACGGAAGACCGGGCCGCTTGCCCCAGGGGAAACCGGCAGTCCAGCGCCGGCCCAGCGCGACGCCTGCCGCCCAGCCTTCCTCTGGGCGGCAGGGTCGCTTTGAAATCGGGCCGCGGCTACCGCACCAGCACGATCGGCTGATAGACGTGGTAGCTCGTGTGGAGATCGCTGCTGATCGCCGTGGAGTCCACCACGATGGCCGGCTGAATCGTGACGTACTTCTTGCTGCCGTGGAGATCGAAATCCAGGACGCGGACCCCGGCGAATCCCACAACGGTATACGTGGCGTTGTTGCCGGGAAACTCGACCTTCTCGTACAGAAGGATAGTCCGGTCCTTCCCCAGGACGGCCGGCATGGCCAGCTCCAGGTCCGCGGCGATGCCGGTGTCGCCGTTAAGCAGCATGAACCCTTGGTCGTTCAGCTTCAGCTCGCCGCCGTAGTAATTCAGGTCCTCGGCCGAGACGCCGTTGGAGATCTGCCGTCTCAGCACGACATCGGCGTTGGCGGGCGGGCCGACGTTGACGGTGCCGAAATTGCCCGGGACGATCCCGCTGGGGAGGACCCTAGTAGGGAAGAGCTTCATCTCTTTGACGCCATCGCTGCCCGCGGAGAGCGCGTGCGTGGTGGGATTGTAGCTCCAGGTGTCGGTGCCGGCACCTGCCAGGAGGGCCTGCCAGTCCTTGATGTCGACGGCAAAGGGCATGAGGCTGGTATCGGTCGTGTGCTCCGTGACGCGGAAGCCGGTGATTCCGTCGCGGAAGGTGGCGATCGCCTCGGCCTGGCCGCTGGCGGAGAGGACCCCCAGGAACCGCGCGAAGAACAAGGGGTATTCGCCGTTTCTCTCGGCGGTCTTCTGCACCCGGACGAGGACCGCGTTGTACTGGTCGGGCGCAAGAGACGTGGACAGACCGGAAAGCGGCGAATAGCGTCCGAAGACGATGTCCCCGGAGGGGCCGTTGCCGGTATTCAAGTCCAGGGCCGGATCGGCGCCGCAAACGAGGTTGACCAGGGAATACTGGTTGGCGGCGTTGCGGGCGGCCAGGAGCACGGCAGACTGGGCGGCATCGCCTTGAAGACGCGTCTGGTTGAGCAGTCCGCTGGCCGCGGCCAGGGCGGCCGAGTCGGCGGCCCTTTGCAGCTCGGTCCGGGCCACGGACATGTAGCCGACGTCGATGCTGAAGGCCAGCAAGGCGAGCATGGTGGTGGCCAGCAGCAGCGTCAAGAAGAGCACACTCCCACGGCGGCGGAATGGACGGCGATTGGCGGACGATCCGGGATGTAAAGCGCGCGGAGACATATACGGACCTCGTGCAAAGAAGAGGACCTCAGAACTATGCCCCACTCTCCCCCAGGACCCGAAGGGC
>CAYGZI010000325.1:0-6938 GCA_964354245.1 uncultured Planctomycetaceae bacterium | reverse complement strand
ACGCCCGAGGAGGCCCTGGCCCAGGCGGGCAACTACCACACTTCCCGAGTGCTCCCGTTGCTCCTGGTCTCGATCGCCGGGTTGCTCAGCCCGATGATTACGCCGCACTTGAGCCGCGACTGGGAGGAAGGCCGTCGCGAGCGGGTCTCCATGCGGCTGAACCTGTATCTGAAGCTCCTCGGGCTCGGGATGTCGGCGGGCGCGGTGGCGGTGCTCCTGGCGGCCCCGGTGCTCTTCGGCGTGGTGTTCCAGGGCAAGTTTGCCGGCGGATTGGCCGTGCTTCCGGGGACGCTGACCTACTGCGTCTGGTTCGGCATGGCGATGGTCGCCCAGAACTACCTCTGGTGCGCCGAAAAGGCCCGGCTCGGGAGTCTCGCGCTGGCCATCGGCCTGTCGGTCAAGGTTGCCCTGAGCCTGTGGCTGGTTCCGGAGATGGGTCTGGTGGGGGCCGTGGTGGCCGCCTGCGCCGCTCACCTCGCGGCCCTCGTGCTGATCCTGCGATTCAGCCGGCCGTTCGGATTGCGCACGGATCTCGGCGCCTGGATCGTGCTGGCGGTGCCCGTGCTCTTCTGGCTGGGACCCTGGGCCAGCGCCGTGGTCTTGATCGGGCTGTTTGCCGTGACGATCGCCACGGACCGCGTCCTTTCCGCTGAAGAGAAGGCCCACCTCCTGCAAGCCTGGTTCCGCTACCGGGCGAGCTTCCAGCGGTTCCGCGCGGCGTTGAACCGGAAAAGGTGAACCGGAAAAGGTGACAGGCTACTTCGTGGCGATCGTCATCGACAGCCCGAAGCCGCGGCAGAGGAGCCGGGCCAGACAGAAGGGCATCCATTCCAGGGCGGGCTCCACAAGCCGTTTGAGTCCGGCCATGCCGCTCCCCCAGAGCACGATCCGCCGCGGCGTGACGATCCACGGCGCGGCGACGCGGCCGAACCCGGCGGCCTTGAGGAGTTGCGTGACCTCGCGGAGCGTGTACTCCTTCAAGTGGACTCCGGCCGCCTCGGTCCGCGGCGCGCAGAACGCGCAGGTCACGTCCGAGGGCCGGATGTGCCAGTTCGGCGAGATGGTCACCAGCGCGCCGCCGGGGACGAGCAGCTCATAAGCCCGCCGCACGTAGGCCAGGGCCTCGTCCGGCGGGATGTGCTCCAGCACGTCGTTCCAGTAGACCAGGCTGAACGGCCTTTGCGACGGCGGAAACTCAAAGCGGAGAAACTCGCCCCGGTGAAGGCCCTTTGCAGCCGCCGGGCCCATGCGCCGGCACGCCTCCCGCCTCATCGCCTCCGAGACCTCGATTCCCACCGCGGGAAACCCCGCCCGGCCGATCCGCTCCAGCAAGACCCCGGCGGCATAGCCGATCTCCAGGAACCGGACCGGCAGCCCCCGGTCCCGCTGGCGCGCCAGCAGCCTCAGCACCACCCGCTCGTACCGCGGATCCAACCCCATCACCAGTGCTTTGCCGGAGGATCCGCTGGCCGCGGCGAAGATTCGGGTGACCACGTCGTAAGCCCAGCGGGTCGCCTCCGCCCGGGCCGCCGAGCCCGGGGCGGCGGCCAGGATGCGGCGGGCAAACTCCCGTTCCTGATCCCACTGGAGCTGGAGAAGCTCCGGGCGCGTGAGGCCCCGCAACTCGGCGAGGCTCCCGTCGGCCAGGACCAGTGGAGTCTCGCTGGAGAAGCCGGCATCGGCAGTCGGTCCGGATGTCGTCTCGCTGAGGGTCGCTTCCACGGAAAGTACCTTTTAACGCGGCCCGATGGCTGCACCAAATCGGCGGGCAAGCCCGCCCGCTACGCGGGAGTGCTTAGTGAACGAACTGCTGCACAAGATGCCCGCCCGCTACGCGGGAGCGCGTAGCGAACGATCCAACTCTATGTCACTCCCCGGCACAGTCAATGCGGTCGTGCCGCCGTAGCCGTCGAATAATCGCGATGCTCCGTCCAACCGCTACCCGCCGCGCGCGGCCGTAATTCCCGTGAAAATCGGTATTCCGGGCGCAGGCCGGGCTCGCCAACGGCATCCTGACTTAGACTTGAATGCCCGCACTCGGCGGTCGGCCCGCCGATCTCGTTGGCTCCCTTGTCGCGGCGACTGGCCCCAGTCCCACCATGCTCCGCAAACGCTCGGCCATGCTGCCCTTGGAAGACCGCGGCCCGCTGCGCGTGATGTTCGTGATTACGTCCATGCCGGTGGGCGGGGCGGAGACGCTCCTGGTGGAGTTGATCCGGCGCCTGGATCGCTCCCGCTTCCGGCCCGAACTCTGCTGCCTGAAACACCTGGGCCCGCTGGGCGAAGTCCTGGCCGAAGAGGTTCCCGCGTTCACGGGCCTCCTGGCCGACAAATACGACTTTGCCGTGCTGGGGCGATTGACGAGTCTCTTGCGCCGGCGGCGGATCGACGCCGTGGTCACGGTCGGCACCGGCGGCGACAAGATGTTCTGGGGCCGCCTGGCCGGATGGCTTGCGGGCGTGCCGGTCCTTTGCTCGGCGCTGCACTCGACCGGGCTGCCGGACCACGTGGAGATCCCCAACCGGCTCTTGGCCCCCATGACCGACGCCTTCATTGCCGTGGCCCCTTCGCACGGCCGCCATCTGATCGAGCACGAGGGCTGCCCGGCCCGGAAGGTCCGCGTCATCCCCAACGGCGTGGACGTGCGGCGGTTCCGCCCGCGCTCGCCGGACGAGATGCTGCGCCAGCGGCTCGGCATTCCCCGCGGCGCCCGCGTGGCCGCCGTCGTGGCCGCCCTGCGCCCGGAGAAGAACCACGAGATGTTCCTTCGGGCCGCCGCCTCGATCCGGCGCGACGTGCCCGAGGCCCGGTTCCTCGTGGTCGGCGACGGCGCCGAGCGGGCCAGGCTGGAAGCCCTCGCCCGGGAGTTGTCGCTCGACGGATCCGTTGGCTTCCTGGGGACGCGGAGCGACGTCCCGGAGCTCTTGGCGCTGGTGGACGTGCTGGTGCTCAGCTCGCACATGGAGGCCAATCCGGTCTCGATTCTTGAAGCGATGGCCTGCGGCAAACCGGTGGTCGCCACCGCGGTCGGCTCGGTTCCGGACAGCGTGCTCGACGGGCGAACCGGCTATCTCGTTGCGCCGGGGAGCGCCGAGGAGTTGGCCGCCCGGGTCGTGGAACTCTTTGGCAATCCCCAGCGCGCGGCGGCACTGGGCCGCGCCGGCCGGGAGCGCGTCGTGGCCCAAGCGTCGTCCCAGCGCATGGTCGATGGGTATCAGGACTTGATCGCCGAGCTGTACTCGCGCAAATCGCGGCGAAAACGACGCATAGCGGTCGGGCTTGCCGGCCGCTAAAATCGCCGGGATGAACGCGATCGTGCTGGTCATCGACCGGTTGCACTGCGGCTACGTCGGCGCCTACGGGAACTCCTGGATCGCCACGCCGGCGATCGACCGAATCGCCTCGGAGGGGTTTCTTTTCGATCAGTGCCTGATCGACAGCCCGCGGTTGGAGACGCTCTATCGCTCCTTGTGGCTTGGAAGCCATGCGCTGGCGCCGGCGCGTCCTTCGGAGGACCAACGCGGATTGGCCCGGCTGCTGGCTGCCCGAGGCATTGCGGCCACGCTCTTGACCGACGATCCGGCCGTCGCTTCGCACCCGTTGGCCGACGGCTTCGAGATGTTCCTGAGCCTCCCCGCGGCAGAGCGTGGCGAGGTCGTCCAGACGCCGGAAGAGACCCACCTGGCCGGCTGCTTCGCCCAACTGGTCGATCAGTTAGAGTCGGCCCAGGCGCCGTTTTGCGTTTGGTGTCACCTGAAGGGGTTGGCCGCCCCCTGGGATGCTCCGCTTGGGTTCCGCCGCGCCTACATGGAGGAGGGCGACCCCGAGCCGCCCGCATCGGCCGATGTGCCCGACCGGATGCTCCCCGGCAACTTCGATCCGGACGAACTGCTGGGCTTCTCGCAGGCGTATGCGGGCCAAGTGACTTTGCTCGACACGTGCCTGGGCGCGTTGCTGGAGTTTCTCCAGACCAGCCGAGTCGGAGAGCAGACGGCCCTGGTCCTGCTGTCGGCCAGGGGCTTCCCGCTGGGCGAGCATCGCCGGCTCGGGGCGTGCGACGAGGCCCTCTACAACGAGCTGGTCCACGTGCCGCTCGTGCTTCGGTTCCCGGACGGACTTGGGGCCGCGGGCCGCAGTAGTACGCTCGTCCAGCCGAGCGACCTCTGGGCAACCCTGCTCGACCTCTGGGGGGTGCCGATCGAGGACCCGCCCTTTGCCGCCCACAGCCTGATGCCCCTGGTGCGGGAGGAGGCCGAAGGCGTTCGGGACCGCCTCGGGATTGCGGGGAATGGCTCAGAGCGGGCCATTGCCACGCCCGTCTGGTACTTGCGCATGGGCGGGTCGGGGTTGGACGAGTTGTACGTCCGGCCGGACGACCGATGGCAGGTCAACGACGTGGCGGATCGGTGCTCGGAGGTGGCGGAGAAGCTCCGTGAGGCGTTTGTCCATTTCTCCCAAGCCACTCAATCTTGTCAATCACCCCAGCTTCAGCCCTTGGATGAGGTCTTGCTGACACCGCCGGAATGACCTTGGGGGAGCGCAATGCCCTCTGTGGAGAATCCGGGATAGGTCCGTCGGGAGCCCTAACGCTATAATCCCGCTCCCTCTGTTTCTGTGGGCTATCAGGTTCTCATCGGCGCTGGCGCAGATAGTAGCCCGGTCACTCCGTGACCGGGGCTGCGGGTCACGGAGTGACCCGCCTACTTTCGCTGCGCCTCGGCCGCCTTACCGTCTCGCTGGATGCTGGGTCGATGATGGTCGGACAGGGAAGTCCGAAAGCCTCACGCCGCCGCTTTTGGGGGCGAGCGTTGGCCTGGTCCGTCTGCGCCCTCGTTGGCGTCTTAACCGCCCGGTCGCTGGACGGAGCGGCAACGGCGGCCGAGGAAACGATCCGAGTCCGCATCGCCTGGGGGGGCGGCGCGGAACGGACTTGGCAGGGCCGCATTGCCCTGAGCGAAGGAAGCCTCTCCGAGCCCTCGCCCCTGGGGCTCGAAGCCGACGAGGCCGCGATAATGAGCCTGGAGCCGGGCCGGCCGGAGATCGCGACGCTGCGCGGCAACAGCAATCCCCGGACCAGCCCGCGACAGGCCGCCGAAGGCCATCTCGCCGTGCGTCCCTGGAGTCCCCGCTCCTACGATGGTGTGGACGTGCTGTTGACGGCGCCGCTTGCGGCCTCGCTCTTCGTGGAACTGTCGGGCGTGGACGAACCGCGCGAGCCCGGCTGGATCGAGGTCCGGCTGGCCGACCTCGTCCAGGGAAGTTTCAGCAGCCAGCTCGACGACCGGGGAAACCGCCTCGTGGTCCGCCGCAGCCCGGGCGATGACCTGCGGGTCAAGTTCAGCCGCAGATCGCTGGTGTTCGGGCCGGGGGAGGTCTTCCGCTGCCAATTGGAGCCGCACCTGTTGCCGGCCGCGGCCGGAACCAAGCTCTCGATCAAGGTCCAGTTGCTCGCCGGCCGCTCGACCCGGGAGCTTTGGTCCGAGGAGCACACGATGGTGGCGGGCCAGCCCGTGGCATTCCCGCTGGAGGTGCCGCTGGGCCGCGAGGAAGGGGTCTACGACCTGGTGGCAACGGTCCATCACGCGACGAAGCTGCCCTGGACGCAGCCGGGGCGTTCGCCGTGGGGTATGCGACAACCGCCCGTCGCCGAGCGCGCGGTTCAGTTGGTCGTGCTGAGTTCCCAGGCGCCTCCGGCAGCGGGCCGGGCAACGGACCGGCTGAGCGTCGTGGAGGAGATCGAGCCGGCGGCGTCCCGCGGGCGGCCGGTTTTCGGCAGACTTCCCCCGCTTCCCCGGCTTGTGCGACTCGGCAAGACCGCCTTGAGCAACGGAAACTCCCAAGTAGCGGCACACGCCCTCGGGCCGGTCGTGCAATTGGCTCCCAACGAGACGGCCGGGGACATCAGTTGGGAGGCCTATTCGCTCTCCGTCAGCCGGCCGGGCGAGCCACACGTCCTGGAGGTGGAGTACCCCAGCGACGTGCCGCAAACGCTGGGGATCAGCATCATCGAGCCCAATGCCGCCGGGGCCGTTGTCCAATGCCAATTGGACTCGGGAATCGACCACGCCGAGGAAGTGGCGGCCCCCAAATCGCCCGCCCAGTGGCTCCGGCATCGCCTGGTCTTCTGGCCGCGGACCCGCTCGCCGGTGGTCTTGTTGGCCAATCGCCGCGATAAGAAGCCGGCCGTCTTCGGCCGTGTCCGCGTGCTGGCCGGCTGGCAGCATTTGCCGCGGGCGTTTCCAGCCGACGGGCCCAAGCCCGAGCGGCTCTTGATCGCCACCCTGGACCGGCCGCTGGTGCCCGAGAACTTCTCCGCCGGCGAGGCCCTGGGGGCGTCCGCCGACCTCAGCGCGAAGGACTGGGTGACCTTCTACGACGCGGGCACGCGGTTGGTCCAGTATCTCCACTACGTCGGCTACAACGGCCTGATGCTCTCGGTGCTGGCCGACGGCAGCACGATCTATCCGTCGCAGGCCGTCGCCCCGACGCCGCGATACGACACGGGGATTTACTTCACCACCGGCCAAGACCCGGTGCGCAAAGACGTCTTGGAGATGCTCTTGCGCCTGTTGGACCGCGAGGGGCTGCAAATGATCCCCGCGATCGAATTCGCCTCGCCGCTGCCCGAGCTGGAGACGATCCTGCGCCGCGGCCAGGCAGAGGCCGAGGGGATCCAATGGGTCGGCCCCGACGGCATCTCCTGGGTGCAGGCCCACCCGCCGTGCAAAGGCAAGGCCCCCTACTACAACGTCCTCCATCCGCGGGTCCAGGAGGCCATGCTCCAGGTCGTCCGCGAGCTGGCCGGCACATACGGCGAGCATCCGTCCTTTGCCGGGCTGGCCCTCCAGTTGTCGCCGGACGGGTATGCGCAACTGCCGGGCCCGGAGTGGGGCCTCGACGACGCGACGATCGCCCGCTTCGAGCGCGACGTGAAGCTC
>CAYGZI010000324.1:0-6941 GCA_964354245.1 uncultured Planctomycetaceae bacterium | reverse complement strand
AGTACGACGGCAATCACCTGGTCGCCACCGCCGATCCCCGCCCCTGGCGCCGGCAGATGAATCTCCTCCTGAGTTACCTCTCGTTCTACAACCCGATCAACCTGGTCCGTGCCCTGCCCAGGATCGACAAGCTCTGGGCCGAGCGGATCGTCCTCCAGTTTTACGGGATGTTCGGCCTGGCGAAGTCCGCGGTCCAGCTCCGCAAGTGGGTGCAGCGCCTCATCGCCGGCCCCATCGAGCGGTTCACCGAGCTGGGGCCGCCGAAATTCCGCATGGTCGTCCCGGAGACGGTAGACACCAACCTGGTCCACTACGGCGCCGGGACCCGCTTGCCGGTCCTCGTTTGATTCCATAAAGCCGCGACCGGCGGTCGCGGTCTGATTCGCCGTGCCCGGCGGCCGGAGTCGCATTTACCGCGACCGGCGGTCGCGGCTTTATGAACGGCTCGCCCGACGAGGAGGACACCCGTGACGCACGTCTCCCCCCGAGCCGCCGCCGGCGCCCTGGTCTTCGCCCTCCTGTTTCCCACGCTCTTCACTTGGGTCTATTTCGTTTTCCTGGCCAAATCTCCGGGCCCCTTGCAGCAGACCGCCTATACGGCCTGCAAGACGATTCAGTTCGTCTTTCCGCTCGCATGGGTGCTCTTCGTCGAGCGCTGGCGACCGACGTGGAGATGGCCCGGCGCCGCGGGATTTGCGGCGGGCGTGGTCTTTGGCGCGGTCGTCTTGGCCGCCGCCGTTGCGGTCTATCACCTGTGGTTGAAGCCCGGAGATTACCTCGCCTTCGCCCGCGGGGAGATCCGTGCCAAGCTTGCGCAGTTCGGCGTACACGGCCCCTTGGGCTACGTCGCTCTGGCCGCGTTCTACTCCGTGATCCACTCGTTCCTCGAAGAGTACTATTGGCGGTGGTTTGTCTTCGGGCGCCTGCGGGACCTGATGCCCTGGAAGACAGCAATCGTCGTCTCCAGCGTGGGCTTCATCGGGCACCACGTGATCGTGCTGGGCGCTTTCTTCGGCTGGCTCTCGCCGGCCACCTGGCTCTTCTCGCTGGCCGTGGGCCTTGGCGGCGCCTTCTGGGCCTGGCTCTACCACACCAGCCGCTCGCTGCTGGGCCCCTGGCTGAGCCACTTGCTGATTGACGTAGCCATCTGGGTCGTGGGCTACGACCTGGCGGGGCCGCTATAGTGAGCGGGAGAAAGAAGATAGAAGACAGGAGACAGAAGTGAGAAGTGAAAAGTGCAGAGTGCAAAGACGGGAGTGAAAAGACGGAAGACAAGACGCACGCAATCTGTCTCCTGTCTTCTATCTCCTATCTTCTATGCCCTTTGCACCAGTTCACGGAGACCCAACCATGAGAATGTACACGCAAATCGTCCTGTTTCTTGTATTCGGCACGCTGTTGCTCGGGCACTTCGTTGCTGCCGGGGCCGAACCGGGGCCGAAGGCCAAGAAGCCTGCGGACGACGCCGCCCAGGCCGTCATCGACGAGGTCGAAAAGGAATGCCTCCGGGAGAGCGTCCCCATGGTCGGACGCCCCAAGGCCGAGCGCCTCGCTGAGCTCGTCCGCAAGGCCAAGCCGCAACGGATCGTCGAGTGCGGCACCGCCCTGGGCTACTCCGGCCTGTGGATGGCCCGCGAGCTGAAGAAGACCGGCCGCGGCAGGCTGATCACCATCGAGATCGACCCCAAGACCGCCAAGCGGGCGGAGGACAATTTTCGCCGCGCCGGACTGGCCGACTACGTGACCGTCAAGGTCGGTGATGCCCGGCAGGTCGTCAAGACGCTCGAAGGCCCCATCGACTTCCTCTTCCTGGACTGCGGATACTCGAACTACCATCCATGTTTCGTCGCGTTAGAGGAGAAGCTCCGTCCCGGGACAACCGTTGTGGCGGACAACGTGGGAATCGACTCGGCCGGCTCGATGAACAACTACCTTAAGCTCGTGCGGGGCAAGTACCAGAGCCGCACCGAGTGGTTCGACGTCAACCTCCCCTGGGCCAAGCGCGACGCCATGGAGGTGACGGTGCTTAAGGGGAGGTAGAAGACTGGAGGCTGGAGACTGGAGGCTGGAGTGAGAAATGAGAAGTGAGAAATGAGAAATGAAAAGTGACAACCTGGGAGGCGGATCGTCTTCATTCCGTCTCCTGTCTTCTGTCTCCTACCTCCTATCTTCTGCCTCCAGACTCCGGACTCCGGTCTTCCGTAGCACGATCCGCTCCAGCGGCCGCTTCATGCGCGTGAACCAGGGCTCCTCCTCCGGATGGATCGGACGGACGAGGATCGAAGACAGGCCCGCCAGGCGCGCGGCCATCACGTCGGCAAACACCTGATCGCCGACCACTGCCGTCTGCCGGCTGGTGAAGCCCAGCATCCGCATCGCCCTGCGGCAACCGTAGGGCAGCGGCTTGCACGCCTGTGAAACGAAAGGAAGCCCGAGCCGCTCGGCCAGCCGGCCGATCCGCCGTGCAAGGCCGTTGGACAGAAGGCACAAGCGGATTCCGGCCTCGCGAAGCCTTTCCAACCAGGCCATGACCTCCGGCCGCAGCGATTCGGCGCGGTAGTTCTTGAGCGTGCCGTCGACGTCCAAAAGCAGGGCCTCCAGCCCCATTTGCCGGAGCCGGTTCGGGCTGAGTTCTAGCACGGTTTCGACCCGGAAGTCGGGGGTCACGAGGCGGAGCATCGGGGGACAGGAATCAGTAAAGGGTAGTCAGGAGGCGTTGTATGACTATGGTCCATGAAAGGCGGCACGGAAGTCTCTGCGATGCCGACTCGGGGCGCTTTTCTGGGGCCGGCACCGACCGAATCCCAGGCGAGAGAGATCTATCGCGCCTGGTGTCCGCGTTGCCGGAAGATCGTCGAGGTCTTCAATTACCATCTGCAGTTGAAGCTCTCGACGGGAGCCTTGACGCGGCAATGGTATCGGCTGCAAGCCCTCCTCTACCCCTGGTACGAACAAATCCAAGCCGCGGCGCTGGCCTCGGCGGTCCTGCATGCCGACGAGACCAGTTGGCGCGTGGCCGGGAAAACCTGCTGGTTGTGGTGTTTTGCGGCCACCCAGCTTGCCTATTTCACGATCGACCGGGTTCGGGGCAGCCCCGCGCTGAAGAAGTTTTTCACCCGGGAATTTCAGGGAACGTTGGTCAGCGACTTCTGGGGCGCGTACAACAAGGTGCGTTGCGCACGACGGCAGATGTGCCTGGTGCATCTGCTGCGCGACTTCCTCACGGTGGAACAATACAAGCGTCCGGGGAAGGATTGGCCGGACAGCCAGGCGCGGCGGCTGATCGAACGCTTCCGTCGCCATCAAAGACATCTTTTCACGTTCCTCGATCAACCCGACGTTCCTTTCGACAACAACCACGGCGAGCGATCGATTCGACCCGCGGCGATCATCCGCAAAAACAGCTACTGCAACCGCAGCCAGCGCGGATCGGAAACCCAGGCTGTGCTCGTGAGTATCTACCGGACCCTAAAACAACGCGGCCATGATCCCATTGCCACCGTCATCGAAGCCCTGGAAACCTATCTCACGACTGGCAAACTACCTCCGCTACCCAACAAAGTCACGGGAAATGGCTAAGCCGTTACGAATTTTCCAATAACCGACGCCCTAGTTGTTGCGCACAAGTTAAGGGTTCGCATCGGCGTCGGGGCCGGAGAGTTCCCAACAGGTGGCGAAGTCGTGCATGCGTTGCAGCCCGATCCCAATGGTTTGGGGACCAGGCGGATCGGCTCGTTTTCGATTGACGTAGCCGCCGAGCTGCGCCACCATGCGCACGAAAGCTCCCAAGGGCGGCGGATTCACCTCGCCGACCAACACCACGTTCACGGTCACCGGCGGCAGCTTGCGATCGGCGCGCCAAGGGGGACGCAGGGTCGCCTGGGCCGCACGCACCGCGGCCTCTGCCTCGCGCGACTGGCGCGGCGGGCGCCGGCCACGCTTTTCGCAACTGATTTATGCCTTTCGGGCACGGACCTGGATCGTCTTGTGGAACAACACCGGTTGCCCCAAAAGGTGTTCGCGCACATGCTTTTCTGCGGTCTGTTTTCCGTCATCGCACGGCAAAGCGCGATCCTGACAGGCACGCACGATCCATGCCCCGCCGTGCGGTTCGGTCGTTCCCTCGACCAGAACCTCATAGATGTCCGATTCGCCGTCCGCCACGCCGACAAGTCCTCCATCTCTGGCCCTCCATGGCAAAGTCTTTCGTGTACCGAGCCATCTGCCGTCGTCCCAACTTATACCAGAATACCCAACTTCGCTACAATACTAACAGGACACCAGGCGTTTTCAGGGGGTTGGGGTGAATCCCCCAAGTAGCTTTAGGAACCGTTGCTCTATCCCCTGAGCTACAGGCGCAAAAAACCGCGGAGCAGCCCCACCTTCGGGGGTTTCCTCGCGAGCCGGTATGATCGCCTGTGACACTCGCTGCGACACCCGCACCCCGCCACGGGGTGCCGCGCGCTGGCCGTGGCCAAGAAGCGACATCCCAGGTGGGTATCCATCATACCCCAACGTACCACGAATCCGCGTCGGCGCGAACCCTCCGGGCCGCCAGGGCCGACCTGTTGCGGTCCAACTCGCCGGCGCGGTATGGTAAGGCGATGGGGAGGGAGACCTTGTTCGAGGGGCCGGCGCCGTCCCGAGCGTCGGGCGGGGACGGTCGCCAATCCAGCGGATGCGAGAGGGTCGTGGTTTCGTGCCAGTCTGACCGAGAGATAGCCGCGTGAGACGATCGCTCCAGGGCCGCTTGTTTCCGGGCAGCGTGCGTCAGTCGCTGCTCTTGGTGGTGCTGGCGGTGTTGCTGCCCCTCTTGGCGGTGCAGACGGGGATCTACGTGGCGTGGTTCCATAGCCGCCGCGCGGACGAAGAAGAGGCGAACCTGGAAGTCGCCCGGGCGATGGCCGCCACCTTTGACGCCTTCGTGCGGGACGTGGCCCGCCAGGAATTGGCGATCGGGACCGCCTTGACGCAGCCGAGTGCCGTGTCCGCGGAGCAGTTGAACAAGTTTTTGGCGCTTAGCGCCGACGAGTATCCGTCGATCCGCGCTTGGCATTGGGTAAGTGCGGAAGGAAAGGTCCTGGCTTCGAGCGATCCGGCGGCCATCGGCCGGGGCGTCGCGGCCGAGCCGTATTTCCGGGACCTGTTCTCGAATCGGGCCGCGAATCAGGAATGGGGCGTCAGCGACTTGCTGAAGGATCCCGCTGGCGGGCGACCGACGTTCGTCGTTGCGCGGCGGATCGTCGATGAGAAGAAGGCCCTCCGGGGCATCATGATTGCCGAGATCGAGGCAGACGAACTCGGCGACCTGGCCCTCCCCTTGAGCCGGGAGGCGCAAGGAGCTTGCACCGTCTTCGACCGTCAAGGCCGGATCGCGTACAGCGACTTCCCCGAGTTGCGGACCCATTTGGATTGGCGGGACGACGATCCGTGGCTAAGCGCGGCCTTGAGCGAGAAGCGGGAAGCGATCGGGATCTTCGTTTCGCCGATCGACGGCGAAAAGCGGATCGCCGCCCGCGTGCCGGTCCCGGGGATCGGCTGGGTCGTGGGCGCCGGCCGGCCGCTGCGTGCGGCCATGGCCGGCATCTACCGGGGGCTGTGGATCGCCGCGGGATTGAACCTGGCGATCGGGGCGGTTTCGGCCGCGGTGGCGGCGGCCTTCGGCCGGCGGATCGTGCGTCCGTTGGGACGCTTGCACGAGCACGCCCAAGCCGTCGGGCGCGGCGACCTGTCCCACAGGACCGAGATCGCCGGGATTGCGGAGCTGGGCGAATTGGCGGCCGCCTTCAACCGCATGGGCGAGGATCTCAATCGCTCGAGGGAAGAGCAATCGATGGTGCTGGAGGCCTTCTTCAAGCACAGCATGACCTGCCTGGTCTTCCTCGACCGGGAGTTCAACTTCCTTCGCGTCAACGAGGCCTACGCCAAGGCGTGCCAGCGCGATGCGTCGGAGTTCCCCGGGCATAACCACTTCGAGTTTTACCCCCACGCCGAGAACGAGGCGATCTTCCGCGAGGTGGTCCGCTCGAAGACCCCCTATCACGCCGTCGCCAAGCCGTTCACGTTCCCCGATCACCCCGAATGGGGCACGACCTACTGGGACTGGACGCTGGTGCCGATCCTGGACGCCGCCGGAGATGTCGAGTTCCTCATCTTCGCCCTGGACGACGTCACCGGGCGCAAGGAGGCCGAGCGGCGCGACGGCTTCACCAAAGCCCTCTTGGAGCTCTTCGCCACGAAAGACGCGCGCAAGGACTATTTGGATTCCGTCCTGGAGATGGTCCGCGAGTGGTGCGGCTGCCGCTGTCTCGGGATCCGGGTGGTGGACGAGCAAAGCCGCATTCCGTATGAGTCCTACGTGGGTTTCAGCCGGGAGTTTTGGGAGCTGGAAAACTGGCTTTCCCTCAAGACGGATGCTTGCGCCTGCGTCCGCGTGATTCTTCAGGCGCCGGAGCCGCAGGATGCGGCCGTGATGACGCCGGGCGGATCGTTCCGTTGCGACAACGCCATCCAGTTCGTCGGCGGGCTCTCTCCCGGACAGCAGGCCAGATACCGGGGCAACTGCGTGCGAAGCGGATTTGTGTCCATCGCCGTGATTCCCATCCGTTACCACGGCCAGACGCTCGGGGCCATCCACATTGCCGACGAGCGGCAAGGCATGGTGCCGCCGGGGTGCATCGAGTTTCTCGAAGCGATGTCGCCCTCGATCGGCGAAGCAATCCACCGCTTCAACGTGGAGGACCGGTTACGCGGGGCGTACTCTTATACCCGCGGCCTGCTGGAGGCCAGCCTCGACCCCCTGGTGACGATCAGCCCGGACGGCGCGATCACCGACGTCAACAAGGCCACCGAGCTGGCAACGGGGGCCGCTCGCGGCCGTCTGATCGGCAGCGATTTCTCGCAGTACTTCACCGAGCCCGACAAGGCCAGCGCGGGGTATC
>CAYGZI010000323.1:2460-7012 GCA_964354245.1 uncultured Planctomycetaceae bacterium | reverse complement strand
TCCTCGCTGGTCTCACGGTAGCGGCTGCCGGGAATGATCTCATCGGGCACGCCGCCAAGCCGGTCCCCCTTCTCGAAGACCGTGACGTGATGTCCTTTCTCCAAGAGCCGGATCGCGCAGGCGAGTCCTGCCGGGCCTGCGCCAACGACCGCCACGCGGCGCCCGGTGGGCTCGGGCGGCAGGCGCACGCCCGTAAGCCCCGCCTGCCGCGCCAATCGGCTCACAGCCAATTGGATGTCGCGGATCGGCAGGGCGTAGTCGCTGAAGATCTGCTCCAGGCAGCCCCCTTCGCACTGCACCTCGGCCGGGCAGACGCAGGCACACATCTCCGGCAGCACGTTGGAACGGCGGAGCACGTCGTAAGCCTCGCCGATCCGCCCGTCGGCAAATGCCCGGATGAAGGCCGGAACATCGACGTGGGCCGGGCAGTTGGCAGTGCAGGTGGGGAATTCGCAGTCGCGGCACCGCAATGCCTGCTCGCGGAGCCGGTCAATGGCGAACCGCCGCCCGAGCTTGTACTGCTCCCCGTAGATCTCCCGGTCGCGGACCACGCAGCCGGTCATCGTGCCGTCGCGCATGATCTGCGAGCACCCGGAGCAGCTCACGCACGCCTTCTCGGGCTTCATGCGCCCCTCGGTCAAGATGTCCTTGGCCGCGTCGGGATAGGCAAACGCGCTTCGCCCCTGGCCGATCAAGGCCGCCCAACCCGACCGGATCACCCCCGCCGCCACGTAGGGCATCAGGTGCCGCAGCCAACTGTAGCCGGTGGCGACCACGGGCAAATCGGGAAACGCTTGCTGGACCTGGCGGGCCACGTCGACCAACCGGGCCACGCCGGCCAGCGGGTGCTCGTCGGGAAGGTCCACGCCCACGATCGGCCGATCGTAGGGCCGGCCGTAGTGCGGATTGTAGTAGGGATTGCCGATCGTCGCGTTGACCAGCGGGATGCCCAGCCCGCGCAACTGCCGGATCACCTCGATCGGCTCGGTCAGGTCGGGCACGGGCCCAGGAAAAGGGGACAGGTCCAATTTGCCGGAACGGCCCGCGACCAACCTTCGGTTGGTGCCCGGCTTCGCACAAATTGGACCTGTCCCCTTTTCCGCGTCGTCGCGGCTTACGCCGAAGCCATAAGGATGCGGGATGGCGTCGTAGACGTTGATCCGCGTGGTCACAAAGAGTCCGGGCACCGCGTCGCGGACCTTTTCGACCACCTCGCGCAGGAAGCGGGAGCGGTTTTCCAGCGATCCGCCGTACTTGCCTTCGCGGGTGTGCGAGGCCAGGAGTTCCGAGACCAGGTAGCGGTGGCAGGCCTTGATGTCCACGCCCTCGAAGCCGGCCCTGTGGGCCAGTCTTGCCGCCTCGACGTAGACGTCCTGCAAGCGGTCCAGATACTCGTCGCTCACCAGCGGATAGTCGGGCGCCAGGCCGTGCTTGGGGTCGAGCACTGCGCTGTGATGGGCGATCATGGGCCGAGGCACGCCCGTGGGCTTGCTGTAGCGCCCGGAATGGGTCAATTGAATCACGGCGATCAGGTCGTGGCCGACGGCCGCTCGCGCTGAACGGCGGGTGGCCTCAACCAGGCGCGCATAGGCATCCACGTTCCCGGCATGGAGCGCCAACTGGCGGGGATTGGACCGGGCCTCGTGAAGGACCGCCGTGGCCTCAAACCAGATCAGGCCCGAGCCGCCCGTCGCGTAGCGGCCGTAGCGGCGGAAGCTCAACTCACCGGGGGAGCCGTCCGGGGTCGAGTCGAAGCCCTCCATGGGCTGGACGACGAAGCGGTTGGGCGTGCGGCGCCCGGCAATCGGCACCTGTTGGCCGAGGATCGACAGGTCTTCCTCGATGGGCAGCTCGATCCCGAGGGCGTCCAGCTCGCCCCGCAGCGCGTCGAGGTCTCGGAGGTGAAATCGTTTATGGCTGGTCATGCGCGGCGGGTGGAAGGACGCGGGGCAGGGCAGGGGATCTGTCCGCTCTGCTTAGTGGAGATTGAACCACGAAGGCACGAAGAACACAAAGGGTCCTTCGTGTCTTCAGTGTCTTTGTGGTAAGAGAACCGGTCTAATCCGTTTTTTGAGCGGGCTTGTCGCGGGGGCGGCGCGGGCCGCCGGAGCGGGAACGGCCCGAGGATCGCCGGTCGGGGTTCTTGGCACGGGACGCCATGTTGGCGGAGATCACAACGCCCACCACCTCTTCCCAAGAGGGAATCCCCCGGTGCAGCGACTTCTCAGAGCCGGCGGACTCATCGGCCTGCTGGTCCGGGGCCTCGGCCGCCGCCGCGACCTCCGCGCCCGGGGCGGCCTCGTCGAGTTCGACGATATCCAGAAGGTCCTCGGCATCGTCGGGCTCCGCGATGGTTTCCGCTGCCGGAAGCGCTGCCGCGGGCGCTTTGGAATCGGGCTTGTCTCTGCCCGAGCCGCGGCGCCGGCGGCGACGTTTGCCGCGTCCGGGGCCGGGCTCCTCACCGCGGCGTCGAGAAGGCTCGCCCTCGCCGCGGTCGGCGGTCGCCTGCGGCCGCTGGGCCGCATCGTCCAGTCTGGCGGGCGCTCGGGCCTCGGAGTGGTCGTCCCGCGACCGCCGCGCGGTCTCCGGGGAAGCGGACTGGTCCGGCCTGCCGCCGCCCCGCCTCCGTTTGCGGCGCCGGCCGTGTCTCTCCTCGGAAGGACCGGCCTCCGCCGCTTCAAACCCGCCGGCCCGCTCCTCCTCGATCTCCAGCATGACTTCCGCAGGAGTTTCCAGGGTCGGGAAGGGAGCTTCGTCCTCTTCGACGGGCTCGGTTTCGGTTGATTCGCGTTTGGCCGGGGCGAGATCGGCTTCCGGCGGAACCTCGATGCCCAGCTCACTGGCCAATCGCGTCCAGTCCTGCGGCATGTGTCGCGCCCGCGTGCCGCCAGTCCGGCTAGTGGACTCTCGTCGCGGGGGCGTATCGGACGGGATGACCTCTAACGAGTTACCGCTGGGCAGCGGCGGCGGTTCCTTTGATGGACACGGCCCATCCGAAGCAGGGGGTTGCTCCGGTTGCTCTACGGGTTGCTGTTCTGTAGGAGGGGGCGAGGCCCCTAATTCTGACGCCAAGAGCCCCCAATGGTCGGCCGGTCGTTGCTCTGCCATGATTTCGACGGTTGCCGGGGAAGAAGAAACGCGGACACGGGTTTGTGCGGATTTGCCGCGTTTCGGGACACCGCCAGTATAGGACACTCTCCAGGCCGTGGGAAGCCGATTGGCTACTTATGCGTTGGGCAACTTCGCCCAGGACCGGGCGCACAGGTCGTCGCGACAGAGCGCCGTCAATCTGATTGACGAAATCATTCTGACGACAGCTCTGGGCAGGGCTGCCTGCGAGCGACGGTTGTACCCAAGACGTGCGGTACCGGCTATAATTCCTTTGGCATAGTAAGGTTACAAAGCGCCGCCGAGTCTTGTTGGCCGCCGCACTCGGGGATGGCACATTGCTTGCTCCACCTGGCTTGGTGGAATGTTGCCGAATCCCCCGCATGAACAAGGATCGAAATCATGTCTATTCAGAAACAAGCCATGTCGCCCGCCGGCGCCGTCGGCCGGGTTGTCTGTGGCGCGGCCCTTTGGGGACTGCTGATCTCCCCGGCCTGGACCCAGGCTCAGGATCGGGGCGGTCGCTCGGGTTCTTCTTCGTCGAGGTCCTCCGGAAGCTCAGCCGGGTCATCGGGAAGCTCGTTTAGGTCATCCGGAGGCTCGTTCAGGTCATCTGGAAGCTCAGCCGGGTCGTCGGGTGGCTCCTTCAGGTCCTCCGGAAGCTCGTTCAGGTCGTCGGGAACTCCGGCCGGGTCGTCGGGAAGCTCGATCAGGTCCTCCGGAAGCTCCCCTTCGCGGGGCTTTGAGTCCCGGGCCTCGGGCGTCTCGTCTACCCCGCGAATCGACCGCACCCCGTCGTTCTCCAGCGGATCAGGCAGCAGCGGAGTCCGTCCCAGCGTGAGTGAGACTCCGCGCGTGGACGTGCCTCGCTTCCGGAGTGCGACGCCATCGGGCTCGGTCACTCCAACGACGACGACGCAGCCTCCGCGCACGCCCACCGTGTCGCGGTCGGAGGGTTCCGGCTCGCCGGCGCCGCGGCCAAGCGTGGCCGAAATCCGCGGTCGGCTTACCGAACGAAGCAGCGGCGTTTCCACCCCGCAGCCGGTGGTCAAGCCCGTGGCGGCCATCGTCTCGAAGGGGAGTGAGGCTCCGAAATCGGGGGAGGGCAGGGCAGGGGCCGGCACGACGGGCAAGCGCTCTGCTGGGTCCGGATCGGGCCCGGGTGGGATCGGCAAGGTCCCGTTGCCGACAACGACCGGCAAGGCAGGGACCGGCATGACGGGCAAGGGCTCTGCGGGGTCTGGATACAGCCCGAGTGGGATCGGCAAGGTCCCACCGCTGGTTGAACCGCAGAAGGCCAAGCTGCCCGACGTGGGAAAGGCCAAGCTGCCCGACGTGGGTAAGGCCAAGCTGCCCGACGTGGGTAAGGCCAAGCTGCCCGACGTGGGAAAGGCCAAGCTGCCCGACGTGGGAAAGGCCAAGCTGCCCGACGTGGGAAAGGCCA
>CAYGZI010000323.1:0-2360 GCA_964354245.1 uncultured Planctomycetaceae bacterium | reverse complement strand
AGCTACCGGGCGGTCTTCCCAAAGCCGGCGACATCGGCAAGCCCGGAGGCGTCTCGCCGAAGGGCTCCACGATGAAGCTCATCGATCGGGGTGGCCCGGCCGGGGTCGGGAAGGGCAAGCCCGGCGGGGTATCGCCGAAGGTCAACTTCCCCGATCGGGTCAAGAAGGGCGACCTCGACCGGATCGCCGCGGGCGCCGTGGCCAAGAAGATTAACCTCTCGGAGCAGTACAAGATGTCGCTCCATGGCGACGTGGCGCGGCGCGCGCAACTCAACAAGCACCTCACCGGCGTCCACGTGACCCATGCCACGGCCGGCTTCTTCCGGCCGCACCCGCACTACGCCTATCGCGGCTGGATCGATCCGGGATACCGGAGCCATAGCTTCCACTTTGGCTGGCACCTGCCGTATTTCTATGCGGACTTCTGTTGGTATCCGCGGTGGAGCCCGTGGGTCAACTGGTGCTGGTACTACCCGGTCCGCCCGTTTTGGGACCCGCGCCCGATCTGGTGCCGGCCGGTGGTCTACGTCGACGCGACGCCGTGGGTCTACTGGGAGACGCCGGTGTGGGTGGCCTTGCCGTCGGTGCCTAGCGGCACCTGGGTAGAGGTTCCGCCGGTGGCCGTGCCGGCCGCGCAGTTCGACCTGCAGGTGCTGGCGGTGCGGTTCGTGGACCCGGGCCATCCCGACCAGAAGCTGGGTCCCCGCTACCGGGTCTGGTTCCGCAACAACAGCGGCCAGCCGGTCACCCAACCGTTCAACGTGCTTCTGTTGGCCTCCGCGGACGGGCAAGTGCGGCAGAACCTGCCGCAGGCCGGGGTCCGCGTGACCGCGGTCGAGGCCGGCGACACGCAATCGGTGGACGTCCGCCTGCCGTTTGAAGTGACCAGTGCGGTCCCAGCGGCATCGGCCACGTTTCAGGTGATCGTCGACGGCAACCGCGAGATCAACGACCTGGACCGGGCCAACAACGGGGCCAAGATGGCACAGGCCGACATCCTCCCGGTCGATCCGGCCGCCTTCGAGGTCGAGCCGACCTCGGTCCCGGCGGGCGGCGAGGTGATCGTCGCCGGCGAAGGGCTCGGCCCCGAGCCCGGCAAGGTCCTGGTCCAGCTCGGCGGCATCGAGATGGAGGCCCAGGTCCTGGGCTGGTACGACCTGGGCGTGCGGGTCGCGGCGCCGAATCTGCCGTTGGCGGGCCCGACCGAGGCGGAGTTCATCGTCGTGCGGGGCGACGGCGCGGCGGCCAACCCGGTGAAGGTCACGATCACGCCACCGGTGCCCGGCCAGCCGGCAGGGGCGGGGGCTGCGGTCCCTCCGCCGCCAGCGCCGCAGCCGTGAGCCGGCCACAAAGCCGCGACCGCCGGTCATAAAGCCGCGACCGCCGGTCATAAAGCCGCGACCGTCGGTCGCGCCCAGCGCACCGCGCAGACTTCCGAAGTCTCAAAGACTTCGGAAGTCTTTTCATTTGGTGGGCCGGCCACTCCGCGACCGGCGCCCGGCGTCACGGAGTGACGCCGCTACGTCGCGGTCCCCTCCGCTTCGTCCGGCACAACCGGCTTGGTGGAATCGACCAGACACCAGCAGACCACGCCGATCACGTGGACTGCGGCGTAGATAAGGAAGTTGATCTGGTAGCCGGTCATTAGCCCCGCATTCATCTCCGCTTTCTTCAGCGCGTCGCTCGCCACGCCCAATCGGTTGGCGTGCAGGAAGACGCCCAGATCAAGCAAGTAGCCGGTGGCCAGAATCGCCAGGGACCCGCCGAGGTTGCCGATCATGTTCATGAACCCGGCCACGATCGCCGCGTAGCGCCGGCCAATGTCCTGGCACAACGACCAGGAGGACGCCATCGTGATGTCGGCCGAGAAGCCCGCCAGGGAGATCACCAGGAAGAACCAGAAGGCCGTGGGCGCAAACGGGCAGAGCAGGAAGCAGACCACGCAGCCGCTGTGGCCGATGATCCCAAACAGGCGCCGGCCGAGCTTGCGGTTGCCCGTCCGTCGGATGTACCAGTCGGTCAGGAAGCCGCCCAGCAGGCATCCGACCGCGCCCAACCAGAGCGGGCCGCCCTTGTAGATCGCGCCCAGGAGGCTCGTCTTCGCGACGTCGTGCTGATCTTCCAGGAATCGCGGCAGGTACGTGATGTAGAAGTACCAGCCGTAGGCCTGGCAGAAGTACATAATGCACAGGTACCAGAGATTCCTGCTCCGGATGATCTTCAGCCAAGGAACCTTGGCGTGTCCCGGGGCGGCCTCCGCGGCCGACAAGCGGATCAACGCCAGCTCGGCCGCGTTGACCGACGACTTCTGCTCCGGCCGGTCGCGGAACCAGCGGGCGAAGAGGATGCACCAGACCACG
>CAYGZI010000322.1:0-7031 GCA_964354245.1 uncultured Planctomycetaceae bacterium | reverse complement strand
CAAGGGGGGCCATCCCATCGTCGGTCAGTTGACCGGGCTGAAGGATACCGGCGTGGCCGGGGCGTTCATCTTCGTTAAGGACGGCAAGGCCACCGGCGACCCGCGCCGACTGCGGGACGAGTACAAACACACCACCTTCGATGCGGACGTCTGCGCCGTGGACGGTCAGTTCAAGACCGAGACGGTCCCGCCCGGCCAGTACACGGTGGTCGCCGAGGCGTACAAGCCCGAGGACCGGAGCGGACCCATGTCCACCGGCTGGCGGCTTCCCGATTACGTTGGCACGGCCAAGGTCACGGTGGGCGAAGGCGGCCCGCCGCCGCGGGTGCGGATCGAGATGAAGCCGTACGGAACCGCCGATGCGGGCAAGGTTGGCCAGGAGGCTACGCTGCAATTGGGCAAGCGGGCACAAGCGACGGCCCGCGGTGAGAGTGGCGACCCGAAGGGCCGCGTCAAGAAGGACGCTGAGCCGGCCAAGACGGCGAAGAAGCCCGAACCTCGGGCTCCCGCGGAGCTGGCCACGGTCGAGTTCCGCGGCCGGGTAGTGGACGCGGAGACGGGATTCCCGATCGAGCAGTTCACTCTGCAATGGGGTTGGCCCGACCCGACCGATCCCAAGCGGATCGCCTGGGGTGGGAGCTCGCTCTCCTCGTCGCGCTTCCGGAACGGAGAGTTCTCCACAAACAGCGCGTGGCAAAAAGGCAGAAAGGGCGGGCTCCGCGTCCTGGCCGACGGCTATCTCCCGCAGCCGGTCGTCCCCGACGTCCTGGTCGAGGCCCCCGCCACCTGGGTCAACCTCGTGGTGCGGCTGAAGCGGGGCGGCGAGATCGCCGGACGCGTCCTGGACCACGCGGGCAAGCCGGTCCCTGATGCGGTGGTGTATCTGGCGGGCAACATGATGCTCAACCTGGTGGACGGAACGACGGACGACAAGTCGGGGCGCTTCTCGGGCTCGACGGCGGTGACCGACGCCCAAGGCCGCTTTGCGCTCTCGGGCGTTGGGGGAGAGAAGAACCGCCTGGTGATTACGTCCGCGCCACTTGCGGTCTGGACCGCGCCCGTGCCTGAGGCGGGCAAGGAGGCGACGATCCGGCTGCCGCAGCCGGCAGGGCTCAAGATCCGGTGTGACGTTCCCGGGGCCGACGACGAGCTTCGTTTCCACGTCCACTTGAAGACTTGGGAAATGGAGGGCTGGAAGCAGGCGGTGGACGCACGACGATACCTCAACGTGCCGAACTCCGGAGAGAAGGCCCTGACGAACCTCACGCCGGGGACCTATGACCTGGCCCGGACCAAGCAGCTTCGCGTGGGCAACCGGGGCCAGGGCGTGTTCTTAGATCGCCGCAACGTGACTCTCGAGGCCGGCAAGACCACCGAAATCCAGCTCGTGCGCAAGACCGGCCAGCCGATCGCGGGTCAACTGACCGGGCTGAAGGATACCGGCGTGGCGGGAGCGTTCGTCTTCGTCAAGGGAGGCAAAGCCACCGGCGACCCGCGCCAATTGCCGGACGAGTCCAAACTGACCACCTTCGATGCGGACATCTGCGCCGTGGACGGCCAGTTCAAGACCGAGACGGTCCCGCCAGGCGAGTACACGGTGGTCGCCGAGGCCTACAAGCCCGCTGACAGCGGCAGACGTGGCGAGCGGCTGCCGGATTACGTCGGCACGGCCAAGGTGACCGTGCGGGCCGAAGGCCCTCCGCCGTCAGTCCGGATCGAGATGAAGCCCTACAAGCCGACGCCGTGATTACCAGCCGCTCGGGTCGGCGATCGCCAATTCGAGCGTCAACTCGCCGGCGGAAACGGGCACGGTGACAGAGCCACTGGGTTGCTTGCGGGCGAGGAACTCGGGGATCGCCCGGAGGCAGCCTTCGAGGAATTCCAGCTCCCAGGCCAGCGGCGGACGGATGGAACCGCCGCGGTTGACGCGGATGGCCCACGGGTGGGCCTCGGGCCCGGCGATTTCCCAGCCCAATTCCTCGGCGGCATTGAGGTCCGCGGCCGGCATGTCAAAGGCTTCGCCGTACATCACCGAGAGCCCCGAGGTGCGCCGGCTTCCTTGGCGGTCGGAGAGCTTGCCGCTGAGGAGTTCCTTGAGCGTCTTGCGGTCCTCATACATGGCCAGGCCGAGCGTCATTCCGGATTGGCCCATCACGACCGCGTACCAGGGTCCGCTCTTGAGCTTGCTGGAGCGGATCTCGATGGGGGTGTCGCCTGCGATCCCGCGCCACGGGGTGCGGCGGTAGAACTCGGCGGCTGCGGCAAAGAAGCCCGCCGCGTGCCGGGGCTCGACGCCGGGGACCTCCATGAGCGGCGTCAGAGCTTCGGGACCGGCCAGATGCCGGCCCAGTCCTTGGAAGATCTCGTCGAGCAGATCGAGCCTCTCGCCCACAACACAACGCACCCCGGCCGACTCCAACACCGGCTCCAGGCACTGACGGTACTCCTCGGACCGGACCTCGACCACGCCCGGCCGGTGCGGTTCGCCGGCCAACGGCGCCGTCATGGCCTGGAGAACCTGCCGCGCAAAGGCGTCCGGGCTCGGCTTCTCTTGGGTCAAGTCATTTCCGAGGATCAGATCGCGGTCCCCGCCGACGATCAACAGACTCCACGGCCGATAGGGATCGCCTTCGCCCGTGATCCATGCCGCCATCCGGCGCACGTCGGCTTGCCAGACCTCTCCGACGTGCTGCGGGAGGCCGTTCGGATCCGCCGCATCGGCGGGGTGGGCGTGGAGCTCGCCGGAGAGCATCTTGTCGATGCCGAGCACTGGCAATGCCTCTTGGACGAGGTAGTCTACGTGGTCCAATTCTTCGCAGATCCGGGACTCGATGCGGACCTGCTCCAACTTTTTGGATATCCCCTCCGCAAGCTCCGCGCGGCAGAACTGAATCTCGCCGGGCCGGCGGGGTGAGCCGAATTGGGGGTGGAGCATCGCCTCCACAAGCTGCTGCCAGACTGTCTCGGACGTGGGCTCGGATGGCTGGACCTCCACACCGATCACCGCGCCTTCCGTGGGACTGGTGACCAAGGTCAGCCAAGCGGCGGCCTCGGCTTGCGAGCTGCCTTCGGGAGCGGCCACTTGCCGCGCATCCACTTGCCAGACTTCATCCGCCGCCTTCTCCAGGCGGGCAATCCGCAGCTTGAGGCGTCCCCAAGAAAGCGCGCGGCCGCGCGGCCGCGCGAGAGGAACCTTCAGCGTTTTCCGCAGCCACGTGATCGCCCCGGGGGTCTCCTTCCACGCGCGCAGGTTCTCGGCGGCATAGGAGGCCGCCTCGTTCTCGTCCCCGAAGCCCACGTACTCCGGCAATGCCTCCGGGATGGACTTGCTCCCCAACAGATACGCCGGGACGTGCTTGTTCGTTTTCTTGGCTTTCAGGAGGAGTTGGCATGCCCGGGGGCTCTCTCCTTCGGCGCGGAATGCCAGGAGGGCGTTGGCGTAGCCCCAGGTCGCCGTGGCGTCGTCCTCGTACTTGTCGAGGAGTTGCCGGAGTTCTTCGCGCCGATCCACGTCCAACAGGCAGGACACCAGGATATAGCGGACCCCTTGGTTGTCGCCCGGATTGAGCCGCAGCATCTCTTGATAGTGCTCGACCGCCTCTTCCTTGCGTCCCGCTGCCCACAAACACTGAGCGAGGGCCAGCCTGGCCCGCATGTACGGCCGGGTCTCCAGAAAGCCCCAGAATTGGCCTTCGTACTCCTTGAAGGCCCTCTGGCCGAGGGCGCGCTGGCCGGCAGCCACACCCTCGGCATTCAGGCGCAGGGCCTCCTCGAGGGTCTCGGCGTGCTCGGCCAGGACGACGTAGGCGTCGGCACAGTCGGGGCAGACCTTGAGGGCCTTCTTGGCCAGCGCCACCTGTTTCGGTCCGCCGGCCTCGAAGGCCTGGTACATGATCTGCTGGGCGTCTTCGAGATCGCCTCCGCCCCGGGCTCCTCCAAACAGGCCAGGCAACGCCCCCCACATCGCACCCTCCAGCGCCCGCCGATCGAGGATAGGGGGCAAGTCGTCAGCCTTCTTCGAGGGTTTTCGTTTCTTCTTGGCCACTGGATGACTCCTTCACGCGATCGGCAGCACCTTGATCCCCGCCAGTTGCCCGTAGGCCCGGACGTGGTGGTCCTGCTTGCCGAGGATGAACAACTGGTGGAAGCCCTTCACGTCGCGGGAATCGGCCACGTTGTGCATTTCCAGGTCCACCGAGGTGCGGCAGCCGCCGCAGCCCGGCAGATCCACGTTGTTGCCCAGCACGCGCCCCGTCCCCACGATGATCGTGTCCGGGCCGGTGAACTGCAAGACCGTCGCCTCCTGGCCGACGGGCCAGAGGACCTGGGGCACGCAACTGGTCCCCGACTCGTCGTGGTTCCGCAGGTTGAACGGCTCGTGCGGCTTGTCGAAGCCGGCCAGCTTGGTGGGCGAGGTGCAGTGGGCCCCGATGAAGCTGTTGGTGACGGTGTTGGGCACCGGGTCTTGCATAAACCCGGGGCGGCCGAGCACCTGCGCGCTGAAGAGCAGCGAAATCGCGGCATTGCGGTCGGCCTCGCAGCAGCCGACGCTGCCTTCGTCCAGCAGCCGCGACCAGGCGATGCAGGGCACGCAGGGGATCCGCCGGCCGGAGATCAGCCCGAGACAGTCCAAGGAGATCCCCTGGCAGTTCTCGGCGGCCATGATCCGCTTGGCGACCACGTAGTTCTTGGCGGCGTTGAGGATGTCCTGCGGCTTGGGCTCGACGATCTTCTTGGCCTCCTTGGTGTAGTACTCGGCGATCTGCCGCATCTCGTCGGTCGTCCCGGCCTTGTCGAACTCCTGCGGCCAGCGCTCGCGCGGCACGTAGTGGAGCGTGGTGCCGATGGTCGGCAGCACCTCGTCGCGGGTCTTCTCTCCGGCAAGGATGCAGATGCGGCTGTTCTTCATCGACCACTGGGCCCGGAACATGCGGACCGCCTGGTTGAGCCACTCGACGTCCTGCGTGGAGGCGACGAAGGTCTTGGGGGCATTGCGGGTCGCCTGGAGGTGGCCGGTAAAGGCCATTCCCAGCGGCGCGAAGACAACCGCCGGCAGGTCGCCCTTCTGCTTGACGAGGTTGTTTACGTGGCCCCAGAGGTTCATGTGCATCAGGGTCACGATGATCCCGTCGGGCGGGTCCTTCTTGAGCTGCTCCAGGAGTCCGCTCACGTCGGCCGGGCTTTCCAGCGGCACTTGATTGGCCTCGAGCTGGACGCCGAGCCGGTTGGCGGCCTCGGTCATGATCTTGGTGTAGAGGGCCTGCGAGCCGGCGATGTCGTACATGTGGCCGGGCCAGCCCATCCAGTAGGGCTCGTTGCTCTTCGGCCGGAGGAAGACCGCCAGGACCTTGGGCTTGCCGGCGGGCTTGGGCTCCGCGGCCACGACCGTCGAGGCGAAGTCCAAGACGCCCGTCTTCATGGCCAGGGCCGCTGCCCCCACGCTAAGCGAGGTCAAGAAATCGCGGCGGCCCACTTTCGTCATCGGGCAATTGCAGTAAGACGTGCAGGTTTGACAGTCACTCATGGCGGATGCTCCTTGCTAGTAGGCAGTTGGCAGTTGGCAGTTGGCAGTAGAAAGTAGACGGTAGACGGTAGGCGGTAGTTCTCTGAACGCATATCGGGCCGGCACGGCCCGGCTCCGAACCCTGAACCCTGAACCCTGAACCCTAGTTCCTCGTCCCTCGATTCTCAAACCAGACCGGCCCGCCCCACTTGCCGGTCACGACAATGTCCAAATCCCCGTCGCCGTCGAGATCGACCACGGGGATGCTCATTCCGGCGCCGATCCCCTCGTTGTACGAAATCGCGTGCTTGACCCAGGTGGGATTCCGTCCGCGCTTGAGGTCGTACCAATAGACCCCCAGCGGACCGGATTCATCCGGATCGCTCCCATTATGCGCCATGAACCGCTTGCCGGTCACTAGCTCCAGATCGCCGTCGCCGTCCAGGTCGGCCAGCGTGAGGGCGTGGGCCTGGCTCCAGGTGTCGTCGATCGTGTGCTGCTTCCAGCCGATCTTGCCGCCTTGGCGGGTCTGCTCGTACCAGAAGATGCCGTAGCCGTGGGCGGAGCTGGTCACGACGTCGTTCAGCCCGTCGCCGTTGACGTCGTAGACCAGGATCTGCGGCGTGTGATCCACCTTGCCGTCCTTGCCGCCGAGGGCCCAGGGGTGCTCGATCCACTTGCCGCCTCGTGGATCGGCCGGGGCCTCGAACCAGGCGTCGGGGCGGAGGACGTCGGGCCGGCCGTCGCCATTGACGTCGCCCACGCCGCCGCCAAAATTCATCCGCTTCTCCGAGAGCACGTGCTTGACGAGCCCCCGCTTGCCGTCGGGGCCTTTGCCCAATTCGTACCAGAAGGTGGCTTCCGTGTGCGGCAGGATCTCATTGGGCTTGCCGTCGCCGTCGATGTCCCAAAGGTCGCCGCACTCGAAGTTGCCGTTCTTCTCGATCACGGCCCTCGGCCACTCCCCGCCGCCGAAACCGACGTTGCGGAACCACTCCGCCGTGCCCCGCCACTCGCAGTTGACGATGTCCAGCCGGCCGTCGCCATCCACGTCCAGCGGCGCGTTCATAAAGTCCCAGTAGTAGCCCTTGCCCTGCTCGTCCACGCTCCCTTCCAGCGTGCGGATCTTGTGCGGCTTCCAGTCGGGGGCGAGATAGACGTACGGCCCGGCCACAATGTCGAGCTTGCCGTCCTTGTTGAAGTCGGCCACCCCGCAGGCCTCGGAGCGGAACTTGCCCACGCGGTGCATGACGAACTTGACCGGCTCGGCGGCAGCGCCCTTCTTGCCCTTGGGCTCGGCGGCCTGCGGCTCGCTCGCCGCGGATAGCGCGAACACTGTTAGAAGACCTGAGATGATGAACGGCCGACGCATGATGTGATCCTCCAAAAACATTGCCGGTGTGTCGCGTCCCAGGGACAAGCTTAACGGCCGGGCACCCGCAGTGCAACTATCCTTCTTTGGAGTGCGGCGACTGGTCGCCCCGCACCCCCTCTTTCGCGTTTTCGTCCTTTCGTGCTTTCGTGATTT
>CAYGZI010000321.1:0-7032 GCA_964354245.1 uncultured Planctomycetaceae bacterium | reverse complement strand
CGTGCAGCTCGGCGGCGTGGACTGGAACGACCGGCTGCTGGACTACGTCTGCGACGAGTTCAAGGCCCGCTTCGGCCAGGACCCGCGCGAGTCGCCGAAGACCGTGCAGTTCATGCGCAACGAGTGCGACGAGGCGAAGATCCAGTTGTCGGCCGGTACGGAGACCACGGTCACTTGCCGGCACGACGGCAAGACCATCACGGTCCCGCTCGCGCGGGAGAAATTCGAGTCGCTCACGGCCGACCTGCTTCAGCGCACCTCCGACACCACGCTCCTGGTCCTCGACCAGGCCCGGGTGACGCCCAAGGATCTCGACGACGTCGTCCTGGTGGGAAGCGCCACCCGGATGCCGCAGGTCCCGCAGATGATGCGCAAGCTGATGGGACGCGAGCCCTATACGGGCATTCCGGCCGACGTGTCGGTGGCGTTGGGGGCCTCGATCCACGCCGCGATCCTCGAGGCGCGGCTCGGGCCCGGCGGGAGCGAGCGGACCGAGAGGGTCCGCAAGATGCTCGGCGCCGTGAAGCAGGAGAACGTCAACTCGCACGGCCTGGGCATCGTGGTCAAGGACCCGCGGAGCGGCAAGAAGATCAATCACGTGATGATCCCCCGGAACACGCGATTGCCCGCCGAAGTCCGCCAGACGTTCGAGACCGTCTCGGACGGCCAGCACCGCGTGACGGTCCACGTGATGGAAGGCGAGGCGCCCGAGCCGGAGGCCTGCTCGCCGCTGGGAAAGTGCCGGATCGCCGATCTTCCCCCGGGGTTGCCCAAGGGCGCTCCGGTCGAGGTCTCGTACGCGTTCAACACGTCGGGGCGGGTGGTGATCCACGCCCACGAGAAGACGCACGGCAAAGAAGCCAGCATCGAGATCGAGCGCAAGGGCGTGCTCTCCGAGAACCAGGTGGACGCCTTTGCCAAGCTCGCCGCAGAGTACACGGTGGAGTAGTGGCCAAGCAGATCGACGTCTACCGCGACTGGCTGGGCATCA
Source organism: uncultured Planctomycetaceae bacterium (assembly GCA_964354245.1). Classification (GTDB taxonomy): domain Bacteria; phylum Planctomycetota; class Planctomycetia; order Pirellulales; family Thermoguttaceae; genus CAYGZI01. The sequence goes on along the minus strand of CAYGZI010000321.1, from coordinate 6,041 downwards.
CCGATCCGGCACGGCCGCCCAACCACTATCAACTCCTGAAGCTCAAACTCTTCGAGGACGATCCGGAGAAGATCCGCGCCAACTACCGCAAGCTCAACGCCCACGTGCGCAAGTTCTCCACGGGCGAGTTCGGCCCGCAATCGCAGGCCCTGCTCAACGAGCTGGCCAAGGCCATGCTCTGCCTCACCGACGCCGGGCCGAAGTCCGAATGCGACGCGGTGCTGGGACGCACCACCACCCAGCCCGGACGCAGGCGGACCATGGAGCAGATTCTCCTGGCCACCCGGGCCATCACCCAGGAGCAGTTGGCCAAGGCCCGGGACTTTGCCAAGGCCGTGGGCATGGAGGTGCGCGACGCGATCCTCCAGCAGCGGATCGCGGCCCCGGAAACGGTCATGCAGGCTTATGCGGAGTCGGTGGGGCGGCCGTATCTCGATCTGAGCGACCTGGAGATCGACCCGGCGCTTGTGGCCAAGCTTCCCGCTCCGCTGGCTCGGCAGCATTCGTGCGTCCCGGTGATCGCCGACGAGAGCCAGGTGCTCTTGGCCTCGCCGCTCCCCATGAACCCGGACGTGGAGGACGCCATGCGGCTGCGGTTCGGGGTCCCGGCGCGGAGCGTCTTCTGCACGCCGGCGAGCCTTAACGCGGCGCTGGCGAAGTACTATCCTCGCGACGCGGCCCGCGCGGCCGCGCCTAAGGGTGCCGCCCGAAGAGAGGCCGCCTCAGACGAGGAAGGCCCGGGAGAGGCGGCATCCTCGCGCAAGCGTTGGATGCGGGCTCTGGTGATCGTATGGGCCGTAGTCGCCGGGACCCTTTTCTTGTGCTTGGTCTACTACTACGTGAAGACGATCCTGTCGATCTTCGGATGAGGGTCCTGCAATGCGTGAGGTCCAGTGCCCGAAAGGCCATCGGCTGCAGATCACCGAGGCCCACCTGGGCAAGCAGGTCCGCTGCCCGATGTGCGGCGAGACCTTTGCGGTCCCCGAGGGGGTCGGCCCGACGAGTCCCGCCGGGGGCGAGCCCGGGCAACCGCCGGTCCTTGCGCCGCCTCCGGGGTTTCCGGCTCCTCTGCGCACGCCGGGGGCGAAGAGCGCCTTCTGGCCGGCCAACGGGCTTTACGTCGGCCGGCCCCTGGTCTTGCTGGGGCTGCTCTTGGTGCTCGGGGCCCGCGGGTGCGACCGCCTCGGCAAGCGCGCAGTCGAGGGAGCCGGGGCCAGGGAATCGCTGGCCCAGAAGCAGTTCGACGACGCCTGGCAGGAGAAGCAGCAGAAGCTCGAAGACCAGAGAAAGCGGTTTCTCGACGCCGGGGCCGGCACTGAAGAGAGCCGCAAGGAGCTCTCGCGGATCGAGGAGCAGCTCACCAAGCTCGGCGAGGACCGCCAGAAGGCTAAGACCGCCCTGGAAAAAGGCGAGTGGCGCGACCAGCAGATCAAGGCCCGGGACGCAGCGGCCAAGAACCAGCTTTCCGGCTACTGGCGCGAGTGCGCTTTCGTGCTCGGCACGATCGGTCTGGCGTTCGGGCTGATGATCGTCAGTTGGAGTGCCCAGGGGGCGGAGCGGTGGGTCTCGCTCATTATGCTGGCGATCATCACCTTCAGCGTGTACGTGGTGGGCCTGGCGTGGACGGGGCTGCCGATGTGATGGGCCGACAAAGCCGCGGCCGCCGGTCGCGGCTTTATGAACTACTCGATATCAATCGTGTAGCTTACCATCCAAAGGTCAAGCTGCTCCAGCCGCGCCTTCCAGCGGGCTTTGAACTGGTGCATCCAACAGCGGTTGTCATCCAGGTCCGGCACGTCTACGACAATGCGCACCAGAACGTCGCGGTAAACGACACCGCCGTGGCGCCAGTGTCCCTCCACCTTCTGCGTCTCGTAGCTGGCAGCCCCGAAGTAATCGACGATTTCCAGGACCGCGTCGGCAAGCCACTCGTCCGGAACTTCTCGACCATCATTGAACCGAAGGGGAAGCAGAACCTCGAATCGCCGCCATCTGCTGGTCATAGGTCGTCTTCCCCATTACGGCAAACGGAATGCCTTGGTCTGCGAGGGCCTCCAGCGCGGCGTCGGGCACAAGATGCTCGCCGGTCCGGAGCACATGACCCGAGAAACGCCCGAGGAGGAAGGCCAAAGCTCGTTTCTCCGTTTCGCGGTCAGAGAATCTGATCGTCACCATATCGCAATCGCCTCGAACGTGATGATGAAGCCATCGCCGGCATCGACCGAGGGGCACATGAGCCACTCCTTCACCTTATGACACGTAAGAGCGGGCGTCAACAGGATCCCCCATCGTAAGGGGAACGGCCCCGAGACCATCGGAGCCGTGGCCGAAGCCGCCTCAAGCGATCTTCACTTCTCCCGCCAGCCACGCCAGGTAGTCCGCACTGCCGGCGGCGATTTCGACCGCGAGGATCTCGGGCACCTGGTAGGAATGGACCTGCCGGATCGCTCGCTCGACCTCGGGGTAGAGACCCTTGGCGGTCTTGGCCACGCAGAGCCATTCCTGGCTCGTTTCGATCCCGCCTTGCCAGCGGTACGTGCTGGCGATCGGGCCGAGCACCTGAACGCAGGCGGCCAGACGCGCATCGACCAGCATCCGCGCGACGCGGGCCGCTTCTTCTTCGGAGCCAGCGGTGGTGAGAACCTGAATGCAGTCGGTCATGGCGAGTCCCTAGCCCCTCATGCTAGTCGGCACGTGGAAGCCGCGTACCAGCGGCGCGCGATTTCCTCGGCGTGGAACAGCAGCCACTCCTTGCGCGTATAGACCGCGTGGCCCGCCCGGTGCTCCTCGATGTCCCCTGCGGGACGCCCGTAATCCACCAGCAGGGTCGTCCCTTCTTCGGGAACAATCGCCCCGGCCTGGAACCGCTCGATGTCGTCTTCGGGCAGGCCCGCTTGCACCAGCCGGTGCAAACGATGGTCGGCCAGGCGTGCCCGCCAGGCAAACATGCTGGGCAAAGTGTTGGTGCCGGCGATGCCGAACTGCTGCACGTAGTCGCCGTCGGCGGCCCTTCGGACCTTGGCGAGCCTCGGCGGGAATGGGGCCCGGTACGCCGGCACGCCGTGGGCCGGCCGGCGATGGATGAAGTGCAGAAGCCGGCTATATCCGCCCGAGTCCCAGCCGTAGCGGATCGGCGTGCCGAAGGTGACGACGTCCAAGCCCACGCCGGGCAGCACGGGCCGATCGCTCCGCAGGCGGTGATAGACCCGCTGCCAGACCGGAATGTCGACCCAGCCGACGATCGGCCAGCGATAGTAGATCTCGGCCGCGCGGAAAAACCGCTCGACCGTCTCTGGAGCGCCGGCAAGCAAATTGGTCATCAGGGCAAACACGTTGCCGCCGTGGCTGTGGCCCCACAGCAGCACCCGCTGGTCGGGCTCCAACTTGAGCGACGCCAGCTCGTCGATCAGTCGCACCGCCCCGTCGGAGCGGCCGAGGTGATGGTTCTCGCTCGACCAGCAGAACAGCCGGACCGGGATCCGCGGCTGCCCGGGGCCGCTCAAGGCCGAGCGAAGCAGCCGGGCAAAGCTCTCGGTGTAATCGCCCCAATCCGCGGTGGTCCGGTCCGCGATCCGGCGGCTTAGCCGGCGCAGGCCCCGTGCCGCCGCCGGAAACAACCGCGCCCAATCCGCCAGCACGTTCAGGGCGTCGCTGGTGGCAATGCTCCCGGGCACGAGATAGACCGCGGCAACCTTGCCGGCCCGGAGTGCCGCCCCGACCGCGCCCATCCGCCGCCGGAACTCCTCAGACCCGACGGGTGGGTAAGAACCCGGGCTTAGCAGATGGTGCGGGGAAGTGGGGGGCGTGGGAGTGTACGGTTGGTGTCGGAACCGGTTGCCCTGTGGCATGACTCGCCCTGCCGGGGTCGATGCGGTGAACGGTGATTTCCGGGGCCTGGAAGCCGAGCGAGCCGGACCAGGTTTCATACGGCCGGCCCTTGCGCTCGTCTGCCTGGAAGAAGACCAGATAAGTCATCACGTCGGAGGCAATGAACTCGTGCTCGGCCGGGGCCAGGCGCGTGGGGGCGTGGACCCGGCGCCAGGTGCCAGCGTTGAAGTAGGTCTGGTTCAGCACGTAGCCTTCCGCGTAGCTGGCGTCCAGGGGCACGCTTTCGGTTACGTGGGTATGGCCGTAGACGATGTGTTTGGCGCGACGGTTGCGGAAGTCCTGCTCCGCAAGGGCGTGATGGTAGTACGACTCGTCCGGCGCCCCGCGGAGCCGGTTCAGCCAGTTCCCCAACAGGCTGGCCCACCCGACCGACAACCGCTTGCTGAACTTCAACGCCCCCCGGAGGCCGTCGACCACGTCCACCGGGCTCCACGTGTCGTGCTGGCGCACGAAGTCGATGGCCAGGAACTCGTCGACCAGCCGGTCCCAGACCCGCTTGACCCGCTGGCGCATCGCCGGAAACGCACAGGTCCGCTCCAGGAGCCCGTCGATCCACACGGGGACCAGAAGGCCCGGCCGGATGTTGTCGATCTCGCGCAGGCCCATCACGGTGCTGGCCGGCAGCTCGTTGGCCAACTGGGTCTGGACCTCGGCGGCGAAACGGTTCACCAGCTCGATCACCACCACGTCGCCGAGGCTGCTTGTGCAGCGGTCCCCCTCGAAATTGAACGGGTCGAAGAGGTCGCCGTGGCGGGCGGCCACCCGGTGCCGCCGCATCGTCTGGAGCAGGTCCTCGTTCTCCGCGAAGTCGTGCGGGAAAGGCAGGTCCGCCCGATTGGCCAGGCCCATCTGACGCACGATCTTCTGCCGCACCGGGGCCATCTTGGCGCTGGGCAAATGGTAGAACCAGTCGTGGTTGCCCACCATGTAGTGGATGCGGACCGGCACCGGCTCGCCTTCGGCCTCTGGGGCGGGCCGCCCCGTGCGGACCGCGGGCGGGACCGTCAGGCCCGGCTCGGCGGCCAGTCGGCGGAGGATCGCGAGCGACTCCTCGTTGTTCTGGAGGATGTCGCCGGTGATCCGAGCGATCTGATCGAGAAACTCGGGGGTGTGCGGGTTGCCCCAGGGGCGGACGTTGGGCATCGAGGCCCAGCGTGCGGAACGGATGACGTCGAGGACGTCTCCCAGGAGGACGATATCGACCCGCTCGACCGGACGGTACGTCCCGTCGGCTCGCCAAGAGGCGGCCTCGGCGGTCTCGCGGAGCCGCTGGGCAAAGATCTCGAAGGCGCCCGGCGGCACCGTGGACCCGCAAGTACCGTCGCTCAGGTGCAGATCGCTGACGATGACCAGCATCGAACCGTCCTTGCCGTAGCACCGGCTTCCAGCCGGTGTTAGTCGTAGCACAGGCTTCCAGCCTGTGGGCCAAGAAGACAGGCAAGATGCCTGTCCTACTTGGCGCGTCGCCACCCCACCGTAGTCCTTTATCGGCGTCCGGTTACAATGAACGTGAGGAAGATTCCGACGAAGGCCAGCCTGTTGGGGGGATTCCGTAGAGAAGGGGGGAATCAGCCGGTCATGTGCGGACGTTTTACCCTACGCGCCCCGGCCAGTCTGGTGGCAGAGCAGTTTGCCCTGTTTGACGCGCCTCCGTTTGAGCCGCGATACAACATCGCCCCCACGCAGCCGGTGGCCGTGGTCCGCCAGGCCGGCTTATCCGCCGTCCATCGACCACTCCCCTCTCCCACCCCGGGAGAGCGGCCGGGGGTAGAATCTCTCCCCTCTCCCGTTTCGGGAGAGGGGCCGGGGGTGAGGGCAGCTTCCCCCCGCGAGCTGGTCTGGCTCCGCTGGGGCCTGGTCCCGAGTTGGGCCCAGGACCCGGCCATCGGCAACCGGCTTATCAATGCCCGGGCAGAGACCGCCGCAGAGAAACCGGCGTTCCGGGCCGCCATGCGGCGCCGCCGGTGCCTCGTGGTGGCCGACGGCTTCTACGAGTGGCAGCGGACCGGCGGGCGTAAGCAGCCCTACTTCATCCACATGCGCGACGACCGGCCGTTTGCCTTTGCCGGCCTGTGGGAATCGTGGGAGGGGCCCGGGGAAAAGGGGGACAGGTCCAATTTGTGCGAAGCACCCTTCGGGCCGTTCCGGCAAAT
>CAYGZI010000320.1:4659-7039 GCA_964354245.1 uncultured Planctomycetaceae bacterium | reverse complement strand
GGGCCGCCGCGGCTGGCGCGCCAGCCCGGTGCTGATCGCGTGCATGATGATCTCGGTGTCGCTGTCGCGCGCCAGGTGGTTATCCGGGTTGGCAAGCAGCTCGGCCCGCAGCTCGCGGTAGTTGGCCAACTGGCCGTTGAAGGCGATGCTGAACCATTTGTGCCGCTTGAAGTGGCGGCGCTCGAAGGGCTGGGCATAGCTGCGGTCGTCGGCGCCGCAGGTGGCGTAGCGCACGTGGCCGATCGCGGCGATCCCCGCGTAGCGCCGCATCAGGCTTTCGTACTTCCCCCGGTGGTTGAGCCGAAAGACCTCGGCCACGGTTCCCAGCTCCCGATGGGTGTCCAGGAGTTGTTTGCGGTCGGGTTGGTAGCAGGTGATTCCGGCCGCCAGTTGGCCCCGGTTCTGGATGTCGAGCAACATCCGGGGCATCAACCGGGTGATCCGCGCGGGATCGCCCTCCGGACAAAGGGGACTGACCCCCTTATTGGCGAGGTCAGGGAAACCTCGCTTATTGACGAGGTCGGGGGAACCTCGCCAATCCGGCAGGTGGTAGATCGCCGCGATCCCACATTCTTCGTGCAACTGGCTCATCGACGCAAAGAAGCCGAGCCCGGGAAGAGAGATGCTTGGCCCACGATGCCAAGCCAATGCCAGGATGACCGCCCCGAAGCTATTGTATGCGCCCTCGCCGGATCCCACAACCTACTCGATTGAAGGAGAGGCCCCGCCAAGCGGGGGGCAACGAGATGTTATGCCCGGGCCGCGTGCTGACACGACTTTTGGACCGCCGCCCGAGCGGGTATTCTACTTCCATGCCCGACCTCCTGCGTCAAGAAATCGCCGCGACCGCCACCACCATCGTGGTGAAAGTAGGCACCCGCGTGCTGACCCGGGACAACGGGAGACTCAACGAAGACCGGATCGCCCAGTTGGCCGAGGAACTACACCAGGTGATGGCCTCGGGCCGCAAGGTAGTCCTGGTTAGCTCGGGGGCGGTGGGGGCGGGGATGGGCCGGCTGGGATTGAGCCAGCGGCCCGCCGATGTTGCCCACTTGCAGGCCGTGGCCGCCGTCGGGCAGTCTGCGTTGGTGGAGGCCTACGACCGGTCGCTGCGGGCCTTCGGGTGCCATGCCGCGCAGATCCTGCTGACGGCCGATGACCTGGATCGCCGGACGAGCTACCTGAACGCCCGGAACACGATTCTCACCCTCATGACGGAGTACGGGGCCCTCCCGATCATCAACGAGAACGACACCACCAGCGTCGAGGAGCTGCAAACCACGTTCGGGGACAACGATCGGCTGGCGGCGATTGTGACCAATCTCATCCAGGCCCCCCTCTTGGTGCTGCTCTCGGACATAGATGGCCTGTACAACGGCGATCCCCAAGACCCAGCATCGACGATCATCCCCACCGTCCAACGGCTCGATCAGTCGGTCTTCGACCTGGTGAAGGACCGAGCCACCGGATTGAGCAAAGGCGGCATGGCCAGCAAGCTCCGGGCCGCCAAACAGGCCACCTCGGCCGGCGAGAACGTGATCATTGCCAGCGGCCGCAGCCCGGGCGTTTTGGCGAAGATCATCGCCGGCGAGCCGGTCGGCACCCTGATCCTCCCCCGGGGGCAGAGCGTGGCCGCCCGCAAACGTTGGATTGGCTTTACGGCCCAGCCCCGCGGCCACGTCGTGCTGGACGCCGGGGCCCGGCGGGCGGTGGAACATCAGGGCCGGAGCCTCCTGGCGATTGGCATCGTCAAGGCCACCGGGCGATTCAACAAGGGAGACGTGGTCGCCCTGTGCGACGCCAATGGCGAGGAGTTCGCCCGAGGTCTGACCAATTACAGCTCCGAGGAAGTCCTGCGGATCCGCGGCCTGAAGACCGAGGAGATCGCCCAGACCCTTGGGCACTGTCCACACGAGGAGGTGATCCACCGGAACAACATGGTGGTGACTACCTGAAAGGATGAGGGATGAGGGATGAGGGATGAAGGATGAAGGAGGGTGGGCCCCTCCCTGAGAGGTACATGGCGTTGTGGTTTTTCCCTTTTCATCCCTCATCCCTCATCCTTCATCCTTGTTCTATACTGCCGTATATTGTACGATTGTCCACAGAGACGGTTTCTACTTCTACAGACCTGACGTAAGGGAGAGGCCCGATGGAGCCTTGGGATCAATTGACCGAGCGGCAAACGGAGGTTTACGAGTTCATCCGGGACAAGATGCGCAACCGGGGCTACGGCCCCACGGTCCGCGAGATCGGCCGGGAGTTTGATATCAGCTCCCCTAACGGGGTGATGTGCCACCTCAAGGCCCTGGAGCGCAAAGGGATGATCAAGCGCGAGCCGAACATGTCGCGGGCGAGCCAGTTGGTGGCGGAGCCGATC
>CAYGZI010000320.1:0-4649 GCA_964354245.1 uncultured Planctomycetaceae bacterium | reverse complement strand
ATCCGGCGGCGCGCCCTGCCGCTGGCCGGACGGATCGCCGCCGGGGTGCTGCACGAGGCCATCGAAGAGAAGGAGGAAGTGGATTTCGGCGACCTGTTCGACAGCGACGACCGGAACCTGATGGTCCTCCAGGTCCAGGGCGAGTCGATGATCGAGGATCAGATTGCCGACGGCGACTACGTGGTGGTCGAGAAGCGGCCGACCGCGCGCAAGGGCCAGATCGTCGTGGCCCTGACCGAGGAGAACGAGGCCACGCTGAAGCGATGGTACCCGGAGAAGGGCCGCATCCGCCTGGAGCCGGCCAACCGGACCATGAAGCCGATCTTCGTCAAGAACGCCCGCGTGCTGGGGGTCGTGGTCGGGGTCGTCCGCAAGGTGCGGTGATGAGTCCGGAGAGACAAGAAGGCCGGCCGCGTGCGGAGGGAAAGGTGCTCCAACCGCGGAAGCCGGCGGTGCTGCCGCCTTACGCCGAAGAGATCCTGGCCAAGCTCAGCGCATATCCGGAAGCGAAGGAGGTCGTGCTGGGCGGCCATCTGGCGCTGAAGCACTATCTCGACTATCGGCGGACGAACGATATCGACGCGTGGTGGCGGGGGGCCAGGAGCCCCGCGGCGGAAGCGGCCATTCGCGCCGTGATGGCGGAAGTGGCGGAGCGGCATCGGTTGCAGGTGGCCGAGCGGGCTTTCGGCGAGGTCGCGTCGTTCGAGTTCCTGACCGGAGGGCAAAAAGTCTTCTCCTTTCAGATCGCACCACGTTCGCGCTATCTCCACGAGCCCGTGCTCAGCCCGTGGCCGCCGCTCTTGCTGGAGACGTTTGAGGATAACATCGCCTCGAAGATGAATGCGCTGGTGAACCGGGGCGCGCCCCGGGATTTTCTCGACATCCGGAGGGCCGTGGAGGACGGCCTGCTGGCGGTCGAGGATTGCTGGGGGCTGTGGCAGCGGCGCAATCCGGAGGATACGATGACTTCGGGGCAGGAGAAAGTCCTTTTCCACCTCGCCGCCCTGGAGACGAGGCGGCCCTTGGAGTCGATCGCGGATCCCGAAGAGCGCGAGCGGGCATTGCAGACCCGATCCTGGTTCCGGGCGCGGTTTCTCAAGCGGTAGGACGATGTACATCGACGCCAGCGTCTATCCCGACCTCGACCAGCCGCCGCGGACCCTGGAAACGATCGAGGCCAAGGCCGACTACGTGCATCGGATCTGCGCAGCGTGGGATTTCCACGTCCACCCGGAGCCGGAGACGTTCGAGCTGCTTTGCGGCTGGAAGGAGGTCTTCGACCGCTTCCCGCTGCCGCTCTCGCCGGCGTACCACGCCTTCCGGGCCTGGTTCGGATGGCCCGCTGTGCCCGTGCCCGCCAGCGCCCGCGGCCCGGTTCCGCATTATCGGGAGTTGGATCGCCTGGAAGGACGCGGCGAGGATCCGTGTGAAGGGATGATCTGAGACGGCCCGCGGACTCGGCTGCCCGATTCCGCAGCCCCGCGGGCGATTGATTTTCGCGTAGGACGGGAAACGGAGCGCCGCGTTTGGCGTTATGATGGACGAGGAGGCAAACGATGGGGCTGACCAAGGTCACGACCAAGATCACGAGCCTGCAGGCGCCCGGCCGGGGCTATGAGGCACTGTTCCTCGTGGATACGGGTGCGACAGACTCCATGGTTGCCGCCGACGAGCTGGAGAGGATCGGGGTAGTCAAGGAAGGCAAGATGTCCTACGAGTTGGCCGACGGCACCGTGAGGGAATACCCATACGGGCTTGTCCGCATCGAGTTCATGGGGGAAATCACGGCCGGCCGCGTCGTCTTTGGGCAACCGGGGGCGGAGCCGATCTTGGGGGTCACCGCCCTTGAGTCCGTAGGGATCATGGTGGACCCGGTCAACAAGACCCTGAGGAGGCTCCCTGCGATCCCGTTGAAGTAGGACACTGCCGAAAGCCCGGTGATTCCTGACCGACGGAGTGCCGGAGCGAAAAAACACAGGAAGACGTAGCGACGTCTTGTTCTCGAGTATGAGGACGGTAGCCATGGTCAAGTCCATTGAAGGCGTGTACCGCGACGGCAAGATTGAACTGCTGGAACCGGCCCCCGACAAAGCCCCCGGACCGGTTATCGTGACGTTCCTCTCGGTTCCGGGCGATGTCGATCTGGCAGCCCGTGGGATCAATCCGGAGCAGGCCGCCGACTTGCGAAGACGGCTGGCGGCATTTGCGGAGGACTGGCAACGGCCCGAGATGGACGTGTACGATGCCTAATCGACGCGGCGACGTGGTGCTTGTCCTGTTTCCCGAATCGAACCTGCGCACGGCCAAGCGTAGGCCTGCGCTGGTTGTCCAGGCCGACAGTCTCCAAACCGGCTTGCCTCAGACGATCGTGGCGATGATCACCAGCAACCCCGCTCGCGCGGGGCATACAAGCCGGGTTGCGGTTTCGCAGTCATCCCCCGAGGGGCGTAAAATGGGCCTGCTGGCCGACTCGATCATCATGACCGACAACCTGGCCACGGTGCTGGAGAACGAGATCGACCGTGCGATCGGCCATTGTGACGACCTAAACGCGGTCGATGCGGCGCTGCGACATACGTTCGGTTTGTGATTGGCCGTCCGGCAGTGACTCGTTTGCGTCGGGGAAGACCTCCGCGAGCGGGACGAGAGCTTTGCGGCCGACCCTACCGCACTCTTGACGCACATATGCACGTGAGGACCCGTGGGCTAAGCCCGTAGCGGCTTAACCCCCTACTGGTGTGGCGGAGGACTCCATGCAAATTTTGGGCCTTCTCGGCGGAGTGGCCAGCGGCAAGAGCCTCGTGGCCGGGCAGTTGGCGCGGCTTGGGGCTGGGGTGCTCGATGCCGACCGGGCCGCCCACGAGGTCCTTCGGATGCCCGAGGTCGAGCAGGCCGCCCGGGAGCGATGGGGCGAAGCGGTTTTTGGCGCGGACGGGCATATCGACCGCAAGCGGCTGGCAGCCATCGTGTTTGCGCCCCCCCCGAAAGGACCGCAAGAGAGGGCGTTCTTGGAGGAACTGACCCATCCCAGAATCGGCCGGCTCTTGGAGGAGGAGGCGGAGCGGCTGGCCGCGGCGGGAGTCCGCGTGGCAGTGCTCGACGCCCCGTTGCTTTTGGAGGCCGATTGGGATAGGCTGTGTCATAGACTGATATTCGTCGACGCGCCCCGGCAACTGCGCCTGGCCAGGGCCTTGGCCCGCGGTTGGAGCGAGATGGATTTTGCGGCTCGTGAGTGCGTCCAGGAATCGTTGGATTCCAAGCGGAAGCGTGCCGATGCGGTAGTAGATAACTCCGGATCCCCGGAGCAGATCCAGGCTCAGATCGAGCGGCTTTGGGCCTCCCTCATCGGCTAAGCCTCCTAAGCCTCGTTTCCCGCCGTGCTTCCCGTCGCGCTTCGGCCCTCCGCGGGTCCGCCCTCGCCCCAAGAAGAACGGTCCAATCCGAACTATTCCCGCCGCCGGCGCCTTCCGCGTGCCGGCCCATAGAACCTTGTCAGGAGCACGATCATGGCATCTTTCAGAAACGACGGGCCCACCAGGGGCGGCAGTCCCTGGGCCAGGTCGCGGAGGACCGCCCCGGCAGCGCGCGCCGAGGGCGAGAAGGCGCCCCGCTCGGAGTACCAGGAGGACGACAGCGAGCCCCTCTCCCTGGCCGAAGAAATCGCCGAAGAGCGAGCCAGCCTCTACGACGACACCAACGACCGCTACGAGCAGATCAAGCAGTCCGGCGACACCCACATCGCCGAACTGCAAAAAATGACCATGGCCGAGCTGATCGAGGAGGCCCGCCAGGAGAACCTCACCGACTACGCCGGCATCAAGAAGCAGGACCTGATCTTCAAGATCCTCAAGGAGCGGGTGAAGCTCAACGGCCTGATGTACGGCGAAGGGACCCTGGAGGTCCTTCCCGACGGATTCGGCTTCCTCCGCAGCCCCGACTATCATTACCTCTCCTGCCCGGACGACATCTACGTCTCCCCCAGCCAGATCCGCCGCTTTGGGCTGCGGACCGGGGCCACCGTTTCCGGGCAGATCCGGCCGCCCAAGGAAAACGAGCGCTACTTCGCCCTGCTGCGGGTCGAGGCGATCAACTACCAGGACCCGAACTTGGTCTCGACCAAGGTCTTCTTCGACGACCTGACGCCGCTCCATCCGGACAAGCGGATCGTGATGGAGCACCCGGCGGGCGGCGTCGAGACGCGGGTGACGGACATGATGGTGCCGGTGGGCTTCGGCCAGCGGGGGCTGATCGTGAGCCCGCCGCGGGCCGGCAAGACCATCCTCATGCAGAAGATGGCCAAGGCCGCGCTGGCCAACTACCCGGACCTCTACGTCTTCATGCTCCTGATCGACGAGCGGCCCGAGGAAGTGACCGACATGGAGCGCCAGGTCAAGGGGAAGAACTGCGAGGTGATCAGCTCCACCTTTGACGAGCCGGCCGCACGCCACCTTCAGGTGGCCGACATGGTGCTGGAAAAGGCCAAGCGCATGGTGGAGTTCGGCCACGACGTGATGATCTTCCTCGATTCGATCACGCGCCTGGCCCGGGCCCACAATGCCGAGTGCCCCCACTCGGGCAAGATCCTCTCGGGCGGCGTGGACGCCAACGCCTTGCAGCGCCCGAAACGCTTCTTCGGCGCGGCCCGCAAG
>CAYGZI010000319.1:0-7048 GCA_964354245.1 uncultured Planctomycetaceae bacterium | reverse complement strand
TGCATCACCAGGCCGCTGCCGCCGTAGCTCACCAGCGGCAGAGACAGTCCGACTACCGGCAACAGGCCCACCGTCATCCCGGCGCTGGCCAGCACTTGAACGGCCAACATGGCGGTCAGGCCGGCGGCCACCAGCCGGCCGAACGGCTCCCGGGTGGCGGCGGCAATGGCGAGCCCGCGCCAGACCAGGACCCCGTACAGGCCCAGGACGACCCCGCCTCCGACCAGGCCGAGCCTTTCCACAAGGACGCAGAAGATGAAGTCGCTCTGGGCCTCGGGAAGATGGTAGGCCGCCGGGTCTTCGACGCTCTGGCCCGTCCACAGGCTCCCCCACGCGCCGCCCAATGCCATCACCTGCTTGGCTTGGCGGAGCTGATAGGTCTCCGCGCGAGCCGCTTCGCCGGGGCCGGGCTGGGAGAACATGGCAGTGACTCGCGATTTCTGCTCGCCGCTCATTTGAGTCCACAGGAGCGGCAGCGACGAGAGGCCCAAGAGGACCAGCCACGCCAAATCTCCCCTCCGCACCCCTGCTGCAAATAGCGTCCCGAACAAGACGGGAACAAAAAGCACGGCCGTGCCCAAGTTGGGTTGGCGCAGGATCAACAAGACCGGCACGAGCGCCATCCCTAGCGGCAGCAGCACCCCCACGGGACGGCGATGGGGCTCTCGATCCGACAAGTACCTCGCCAGCGCCAGGACAAAGGCGAGCTTGGCAAACTCCGAGGGCTGGAAGCCCACCGGCCCGAGGCGGAACCATCGCTTCGCCCCATGTATGGGGGGGAACAGGTAGGCCAGTGCGAGAAGGAATAAGGCAACGACCAAGACGCCGTAGCTCCACCGTGACAGGACCCGGTAGCTCGGGAGCATGGCGGCCAGCATGGCCCCGACAGCCACCAGCGACCACGCCATCTGTTGCCGCAAAAAGTGGTCGCCCCCGCCGGTCAAGTCGGCGTACCGGCCGAGCCCCACCCATCCCAACACTACGAGCACCCCCGCGATCGTGCAGATCGACCAAGGAACTCGCTTGGCCCACAAGTGGGGGATCCCCGGTTTCACGATTGGCCCGACAGTATTGGAGAATTGGGGCAGACTGACCCGCCAAACGGAGAAGTCGGGCGATTGTAGTCCCCGGCGTTGCCGGAAACTATAGAGGATCTCCGCGTCTGGGGAGTCTTCGCAGCATCCCCCTCGGGTTGACCGAGGACACTGCCTCAGAAATCGTGCGCAATTTTGCTGTTTTCCACACCCTGCGATATCGGACAAGTCTCCCCAGCCTACTTGAAATGCAGGGCAGCGGTGTTATGCTAGCGCCCAATGGCCTGAATGTCTTGAACCTCTTGGAAGGGAGCCAGGTGCTATGATTCGACTCAGTTGGAAGTGCTTGCTGGTCGGGGCGGTCCTGGTTGGGGCTCTGGCGACCAGCCCCACGCGGGCGGACGCCCACCTGCTCTGGTGGAGGCACTACGGGGTCGCCTCGTGGTGGAGTGGCCCTTACGTAGGAGCGGCCTGCGACCCCTACGTAGTGTGGTATCGTCCGTATCGGCCGTTGGCCCGCGTGTTGCACTGGCCGTGGCATTGGTGCCAGCGGTGCTGCACCTGGTGCGAGTGGTGCGTGTGCGAGCCCTGTTGCTGCGAGGGGGCGGCGGTCGTCACTCAAGGCGCGGCTTCCGCGCAGGGCGGGCCCCACCTGGCACCCCCCAAGAAGGAGGCCGGTGCCGGAGAGGTCAAACCTGTCCCAGCAGGGCCCGAAGGGAAGTCTGCCACCCCCGAGTCGGGCAAGAGCAGCACGGAGGCCCGTTCGGACCGCGGCTTGCTGACCATCCGGGTCCCCGCCGGCGCCAAGGTCTTCATCAACGGCTATGAGACCCGCGGCCAGGGCACCCGCCGGCAGTACGTCTCCGCCGGTCTGACCGCCGGCAACCTCTATCCCTACGCCATTACCGTGATGGTCCCGCGGGCAACGCAACCGCCCGCGCAGACCGCGGCCGGCCCGCAATGGGACACCCGGGTCGAGACCGTCTATCTGAAGGCCGGGGACCACCTCAGCGTGGACTTCGAGCGCGCGGCGGAGCGAGTGCTGATGGCCCGGGCCCAGTGACCCGCGCCGCGTGAAATTGCGATCGCACGAAGCACGATGACCCCCGCAGCGGGCTGCCGTTGCCGGGGTCTTTTGTCCACTTGGGTGCAACAACCGGCGAGCGGTTGGAACGGGGCAGGGTAGGGGAGGGCGGGGGGGAAGGATGAGGGATGAAGGACGGGTTAAGCCGCTTGCGGCTTAGCATCCCCCGTCGGCGTCTGTGAGCCCCGAACCCGTTGAGGCCCTGGGGCCGTCCTGCTTATAATAATGGTTTCGCCGTATCGTCGGCCCCCGGGGCGGGGTGTACTGGCTTGGTAGGAGGGTACTGGTGTTCGACTCGGTTGCTGTCGTGGGCGCTACCGGCGCCGTGGGGACGATTATGTGCCGCCTGCTGGAGGCACGCGCCTTTCCGTTCAAGAGGATCAAGTTCCTGGCGTCCAGCCGCTCGGCGGGTAAGAAGCTGGAGTTCGCCGGCCGCGCCCACACCATCGAGTTGCTCACCCCCGAGGCGTTCGCCGGCGTCGATCTGGCCGTCGCCAGCACCCCGGACGAGGTCGCCCGCGACTTCGTCCCCGAGGCGGTCCAGCGCGGCTGCGTCGTGGTGGACGAAAGCGCCTACTGGCGCATGGACCCCAAGGTCCCGCTGGTGATCCCCGAGGTCAATGCCCATGCCATCTGGAACCACCAGGGGATTATCGCCAGCCCGAATTGCTCGACCACGCAAATGGTGCAAGCGCTCAAGCCGCTGCACGATGCGGGCCGGGTCCGCCGGGTGATCGTGAGCACGTATCAGGCGGTCAGTGGGGCGGGGTTGGCCGGCAGCCGCGACTTGGAGAACGGCACCCGGGCCCTCCTTTCCGAGAAGGCTTATCGCTACGAGCTGTTCCCCTATCCGATCGCCTTCAACTGCATTCCGCAGATCGGCTCGCCCAAGGAGAAGGGCTACACGTCGGAAGAGATGAAGATGGTCTACGAGACGCGGAAGATTTTGGAGGACGACTCGATCCAGATCTGCGCCACCTGCGTGCGGATCCCGGTCAGCAACTGCCACAGCGAGAGCATCCTGGTGGAGACGGATCGGAAGATCGGCGTGGAAGAGGCCCTGCGCCTGTTCGCGGCCACCCCGGGCTTGGCGGTGATGGACGACCTGCCCAGCAAGGTCTATCCCATGCCGTTCCAGTGCGACGGGCGCGACGAGACGTTCATCGGACGCGTGCGCGAGGACATCTCTTGCCCCAACGGCCTGACCTTCTGGTGCGTCAGCGACAATCTCCGCAAGGGCGCCGCGACCAACGCGGTGCAGATCGCCGAGGCGCTGGTGCGGGGAAAGTAGGCAGTAGGCAGAGGGCAGACGGCAGACAGGAATGGGGAATAGGGCAGGGTAGGGGGGGAAGTAGGAGACTGAGGCAAAGAGGTTGTGTTTGTTGTCGTTAGCAAGGGGTGCCTGCCATGCCTGCGGTCACGATGGACTTGCCCGAAGAGGTCTTCTCGGCTTTGCGGCGGTCGCCGGAGGAATTCGCCCGCGAAATGCGGCTGGCGGCAGCGATGCTCTGGTACAGTCGGGGCATGATCTCCCAGCAGCGGGCGGCGGAGATCGCCGGCCTGAATCGAGCCGAGTTCCTGAAGGCCCTGGCACGCAACGAGATGGACGTTTTCGTGGTGGACTTCGACGATCTAAAACGGGAGGTAGATCGTGGCTGAGCCCGCCGTAGTGAATGCTTCACCCCTTATCTTCCTCTCGCGGGCGGGGCTCACCGAACTGGCGCAGTTGGCGCAGGGATCGTAACGGTTACAATGTCGGCAGTTGCGGTATGCTGAACAGTGTGCAAGAGCGGGGCCTATGGCCGTCAATCTCGACAAGCCTCAGAGATGGAAGGAGGACACACAGGCCTCTGTTGACCACTACAACAAGTGGTTCATGAAGTTCGCTCCGAAGGCGTTCCGAGATACCCGGATCCAGGTCACCAAGAGCGTCGAACAGGCGATTCTCGACAGCAACGATATGCGGGACTTGTCGCCCGACCTCTTGCTTTCCCGGCCGGGCATCGTCCCGACACTCCGGATGTCCTGCTGCCCCCCTCTTGCGGTCGATAGGCTCGTCGGTCTGGCGTACACGAGCAAGAATCTCGTCGGGAACATGGAAGAGGGCAAGTTGTCCGCCAGAATGCCCGAAACGAACTTGGCCGTTCACCTCGCGAGGATCGTCAAGGTTGTCAGCAAACTCCTCGACCCTGATATCTTCGTCTGGATCCCGGAACGTAGGAAACCAACGGGTGAGGAAAGGCACAGGGCGTCAACGATTGTCGCCGACCGGCTCACTGGCGCGGTTGCGAACCCGATCATTAGAAATGCCCAGGAGAAACGCCAGCTTAGCGAAATTGCGGCATACTTGGCCAAGAAAGGGTACACCAAGAAGCCGCATCCGCCCGGCGCTTCCCTTGATACAATGGCTCCGGGAACCTTCACTTTCCACTATCCGGTGGTCACAGGAAATGAGACACACAAAGTGAAGGTATCGATTGATGCGATGATCCAGCCGCGCGTCGCGCGGCCCAACCGGCTGCCCGTCATGGTGGAAGCGAAATCAGCGGGTGACTTTACCAACACGAACAAGAGGCGAAAAGAGGAAGCGAAGAAGATGAGCCAGCTTAAGGCGACCTTCGGCGAGGATATCTGCTACATCGTCTTCCTTTGCGGGTACTTCGACAGCGGATACCTTGGATACGAAGCTGCCGACGGTATTGACTGGATTTGGGAGCACCGGATCGACGATTTCGAGCAATTGGGAATCTAGGACATGTCGGCCATCCTTGAAGCCGAAACTGCGCGGCTGGCAGAGCAACAGAGGCTCGACCAGCTTAAGACGGCAAAAGAGCGGAATAAGTGCGGTCAGTTTGCGACCCCGCCTGCTCTCTCTCTCGACATCGCCCGGTATGTCTGGAATAGGGTGCGGCATCGCCGGGGCATTTTTCGGTTCCTAGACCCTGCTTTCGGCACCGGCTCGTTCTTTGGCGCTTTCCTCCAAGCGTTCCCCAAAGACCGGATAGAAGACGCGACCGGGATTGAGCTAGACGAGCGATTTGCCGAAGCGGCCAGTTCAATTTGGCAACACGAAGGCTTGCGGCTGATCCAAGGGGACTTTACGAGACAGAAGCCAAATGCGGCCTACAGCGTCATCCTGACAAATCCGCCCTACGTTCGGCATCATCACTTGACGGCAGAGGACAAACGAAGGTTGGGCGAGTTGGCCCAGAGCGCGACTGGACTTCGGTTGAGCGGGTTGGCCGGCCTGTATTGCTACTTCCTCCTTATCGCCCACGCCTGGCTCGCAGAGAACGGGCTTGCGGCCTGGTTGATTCCCTCCGAGTTCATGGACGTGAACTACGGGGACGAGGTCAAGTCCTATCTTACGCAGCGGGTTTCCTTGATCCAGATCCATCGGTTCCGTCCCTCGGACGTTCAATTTGACGACGCACTGGTTTCCTCTGCCATTGTCGTTTTCGAAAATCGCAAGCCGAAGCCGGGCCATGAGGTGGTTCTATCGCTCGGCGGGACACTGACAGAGCCGGCACAAACTGAAAGGCTGGACCTTGACGAGTTGCGGGCCAGTAAGAAGTGGACTTCGTTAACACGACAGGGCAACAACGGGCGCAAGGCAGACTTAGTCACGCTGGGTGACTTGTTTACCGTCAAACGGGGGCTCGCAACGGGAAACAACGGTTTCTTCATCCTGCCCAGGGACGAGCTGAGGGACCTCGGAATCCCGCCTACCTGTATTCGCCCGATACTCCCGAGTCCCCGCTTTGTCAAGCAGGGGGTTATCGAGGCCGATGTCGATGGTTGGCCCCTGCTGGATCGCCAATTGGGCCTCATTGATTGCGCCCTCAGCGAGGAAGAAATCGGCAGGAGGTGGCCCCGCTTTGCGGAGTATCTTCAAGCTGGCAAGAAGCAAGGCGTTCATCAAGGATACCTCGCGAGCCGCCGCGTCCCGTGGTATTCCCAGGAGAATCGCGAGCCGACGCCGTTCGTATGCACCTACATGGGGCGCTCGCTGGAACGGCCATTCCGATTCATCTGGAATCGTTCCGCCGCGACGGCAGCCAATGTATACCTGTTACTCTATCCGAACGCCCACGTTGCTCGCAAGTTGATGGAGAAGGCCGAAGCGGCTTTTGACGCTTTGTCGGCGATTCACGCCGAGCACTTCTTCAGCGAGGGGCGCGTTTACGGAGGCGGCTTGTACAAGATGGAGCCCGCCGAGTTGATGAGGGTACCGGCGGACGGCCTAGCGAAGATCCTGGGGGTGAGGGTGGAGCAGCAACGGAGCCTCTTCTAGTGCGCGGACGTCCCCGCCCCTAACCCCTTGGCTTATGCGCACCATCAAGCTCACGCTCGCCTACGACGGGACCGCTTACGCGGGCTGGCAGTTTCAACTCGGGCAGCGCTCGGTCCAAGAGGTCCTGGAGACGGCCATCGAGAAGGTGACCGGCACAAAGGCCCGCGCGATCGGCAGCGGCCGGACCGACGCCGGGGTCCACGCCCTCGGCCAGGTCGCCGCGTTCCGCACGGAAAGCCGCCTGGGCGTCGAGGTCCTCCGCCGCGCCCTGAACGCCCACTTGCCGCAAGACGTCGCGGTCCTGGAGGCCGCCGAGGCCGATGAGGGTTTTCACCCTATCCGCAGCGCCCGGAGGAAGCGCTACCGCTACGCGATTTGCGACGGGCCGGTCCGGGACGTGTTTCGCCGCAGCACGGCCTGGTGCTGCCGCTTCGAGCTGGACGCGGACGCCATGAACCGGGCCGCGCAGGCCCTGGTGGGGACGCACGACTTCCGCAGCTTTCAGACCCAGGGATCGGCGCGCCGCACCACCGTGCGCACGGTCTATGAGCTTCCCGTCCGCCGCGGCGACGGCCCCGAGGGAAAAAGGGGACAGTCCCCATTTGCCGGAACGGCCCGCGACCAACCTCCGGTCGG
>CAYGZI010000318.1:0-7059 GCA_964354245.1 uncultured Planctomycetaceae bacterium | reverse complement strand
TGTACCTGGTCTGGCCTCCGGAGTCCAGGGACGCTTGACGTTGCATTTCCCGTTGGTGATACTTCCTGGTAGGGAATACCGGTTACGGGGTGAGCTCGACGTCAGACTGAACATCGCCGGCATGGATCCGATCAACACTGATGACGGTGACGCGATTGCCACCCGCCTCCGGCAACAGGCGGAAGCTGACGCGATGCGCGTCACCGTCCATGCCCATCAGGAGGACTGAGATGAAATGCAGCATCCAAGGATGCCCGGGGAACTACGAGCATCGCCTGATTGTCCACACCGTCAAGCGCGGAGCCGACGTTCTCGTCTTCGAGAACGTGCCGGCCGAGGTTTGCGACGTGTGCTCCGACATGCTCCTTTCGCCGGACACAATCCGACATCTTGAGCAGATGATCCATCGACGCGGGGAACCTCAGAAGCACGCTCCGCTGTTCACTTACGCGTGAGGGAGAGTTTATGTCTTCGACAGCGATGATTCTCGTTTTCGCCCTGACCGCAAGTGCGCCGACCGATGCACTTCGCCTGGAAAGTCCCGCGCTCTTGGCGGAAATCGATGCCAAGACGGGCCATTGGTCGCTCTTGGACAAGGCTTCCGGGGTCCGGTGGCCATCGGAAGGGGCCGCCAGCCCGGGCTCGGCCAAAGGGCTCGAGGGCGAAGTCCGCGAGGTGACCAAATCGGCCAATGCGGTCCGCGTCGTCAAGCCCGGCGGGGCCGTAGTCTTCGAGCTGACCGACGACGGCCGCACGCTGGCCATCCGCTACGAGGGGAAGGACCTCGGCGACGTTCGCGTGCTGGAAGACGCCCTCGGCGTGACCGGCAAGGAGAGCGGCGCGGTGATCGTGCCGTGCCGCGAGGGGCTGCTGATCCCAGCCGATAGCGGCGTTGGCTTCAAGCAGACCTTCGGCACGTCCGAGTACGAAGGCTGCCATGTCAACATGCTCGGCCTGCTCAAAAGCGGCTCGGCGCTGGTGGTAAGCTGGGACGACGCCTACGTCTGGCCGGAGCTGCAGAGCGTGGTCTCCCAAAGGGAGCCGCGCACGCAGCGGATCGCCACGGCGCTCGTGCTCCGGCGGGGTGGCACTGGCGTCTCGCCAGTGCAGCGGGAAACCACGGGCAAGATGCCCGTGCCACCCGTGCGCCTCACGCCGCTGGGCAAAGGAGACTGCAACGCGATTGCCGCTGGCTACCGCCGCATCGCCGAGCAAAAGGGCCTGGCAATCACCCTCCGTCAGAAGATCGCGCGGGACGCCCATGCCGGGCTTCTGGTGGGGGCCTCGAACGCAAAGCTCTGGACCTGCCTGGCACGCCGTATGAACGAGGAGAGCACTAAGGAAGAGTCGGTCAAGGTCCGCTGGACGTTCGACGAGGCGGCGGCCGTCGCCGAGCACCTCAAGAAGGACCTCGGCATCGACCGCTGCCTGTTCATGCTCGGCGGCTGGACCGAAGGGGGCTCCGACTGCCGCCATCCCGACAATCTCCCCGCCAACCCCGAGTGCGGCGGCAACGACGCCCTGGCCGCCGCAATCCGCCGCATCCAAGCCCTGGGCTACGTCGGCTGCCTCCACGACAACTACCAGGACATGTACCGCGACGCCAAAAGCTGGAGCCCCGCCTTTATCGAGAAGCGGCCCGACGGCGCGCTGATCCAAGGCGGGCGATGGCTCGGCGGCCGGGCCTTCATGGTCTGCGCCCCCAAACAGGTCGAGCTGGCCATGCGCCCGCAGAACCTCCCCGGCATCCAGAAGCTCTTCGGCCCGTGGTCTTACTTCATCGACACGACCTACGCCGTCGGCCCGCGCGAGTGCTCCGACCCCAATCACCCCATCGGGCGCAACGACGACATCGCCTTCAAGATCAAGCTCAGCGACGAGGCCCGCAAGCTGTTCGGCCTGTTCGGCAGCGAGTGCGGGCGCGAGTGGGCCCTGCCGCACAGCGATTTCTTCGAGGGCCTGGTGGGGGTCTCGGGCAAGTACTTCCACAATCTCAAGCCCGAAAGCCTTGGCGCCAAGGTGATCCCGTTCTGGGAGATGGTCTATCACGACTGCCAGATCTGCTACGGCAAGTACGGCTACAGGGCGGACCAGGCGGCGGAGTACGTGGCCCACCACGTGCTCTGCGCGCGTCCGCTCCACTATCATTCCATCCCGGACCACCGCTACTGGCTGGAGAAACCCGAGGTTGCGAAACGGGCGGCCGCGAAGCCGTCCGACCCGCGGGCGGCATTTACGCGCACGGACCGCGGCTGGGCCGAAGGGCTCCATCCGGTCGACGCCTTCATGAAGAACACCCACGAGGTGCTCGGGCCGCTCCACGCGGCGACCGCCCACTCGCGTCTCACGCGTTTCGAGTTTCTAACCCCCGATGGCACGCTCCGCCGGGCCACCTACGGCGAGGGCCCGACGGCCACGACGGTCGTGGTCAATTTCGGGCCGAAGGACGCCGAGACGGCGTCCCGATACGGCGGCGCGGTCGTGCTGCCGCCGTGGGGGTTTGTCGTGGACAGCCCGCGGTTTGCGGCCTTTTATGCCAAGGTCTGGAACGGCCGGACGGATCCCGGCGGCGCGCTCTTCACGGTGCAGGCTTTGGATGGGAAGGACCTGGAGCACGCCGCGAAGGTGCGGATCTTCCATGCCTTCGGCGATCCGAAGATCCCCTGGCACGGCATGATGTGCGAAGTCGGCCGCGAAGAGGTGATCACGGCCAGCCGGTAGAAGCTCTCACCCAACGCCTGTAGGACGGAATTAAACTCCGTCCTACTTCGGGGGGTAGGACGGAATTCAATTCCGTCCTACTCTGAATGGGTGGCACGGGCATCCTGTCCGTGCTTGCCGGGCGCTGGCCAAACTCCGGTGCCACGCGGGTGCGGCCGGGGCTTGGGCCTCCGCCAGCGGAAATCGGAAAAGCAGCCTCTTGACACCCGGCGGAAACGTGCGTATCCTTACGCACAGTGCGTAAAAGTACGCATCTCGGCAGTTGCCCGGACCCGGAGTGATCGAGAATGAAGCCGAGTTTCATCGCGCTGAGCCGCCGCGAGCGGCAAATCATGGAGATCGTTTATCGGCGGGGCCGCGCCACGGCCGCAGAAATCCACGCCGATCTGCCCGACCCGCCCAGCTACTCCACGGTTCGCACCCTGCTCGGGGTCATGGAGGAGAAGGGCCACCTCCGGCACCAAAGCGACGGCCCCCGCTACGTCTACTTTCCGTGCTTGCCGGCCGAGAAGGCCAAGCGGTCGGCCCTGGAGAACCTGGTGCGGACCTTCTTCGAGAACTCGGCGGCAAAAGCGGTGGCAGCGCTGATCGACATGTCCCCCGCAGGGCTTTCCCGGGAAGAGCTGGACCGCCTGGCCCGGCTCATTGAACAGGCCAAACGGCAAGAAAAAGGAGGCGAAGCGTCATGACCGCGATCCTCGATTGGCTCGGAATTGGGGCCCGGCACGGCTCTGGGTTCTTCCTTTTGGCGGCTGCCACGGTGCGGATCACGGTGCTGCTCCTCGTCGCTGCCGCGGCAAACGCAATGGTCCGGCGGGCTTCCGCTGCCGTGCGTCATTCGGTCTGGCTTCTCGGTCTGGCCGGCGTCCTCGCAGTGCCGGTCTTCTCGCTGGTCTTGCCGTCGTGGGACGTTCCGGTTCTGGAAGAGAACGGGCCAGCGGACGCAGACCTGCCGTTTCCTGAGGCTCAGCCCGTCGCCCTGGCTCAGCCGGCTTCTCGGGCACCCGCCGAGCCGTCTTGGCGCGCGGCGGCGCAACGTCTCAACTCGCCGCTGCCCGCAACGGCCGCCGCCTCCAGCGAGCCCACGCCCCCCCCGTGGGACTCCCCGCGGATGCCGACTCCCGAGCACGCCGCCGACATGGGCGCCCATTGGTCCTGGACAACCTGGGTGCTGTGGGGATGGTTTGCGGGACTGGTGGCCGGACTGGTCCGGACGGCCGTGGGCCTTCTCCTCGCGCGGCGGTACATTGCACGGGCCCAGCCGATCCGGAAAGGGCCTTGGCTGGCCATGCTCCAACAGCTTCGCGGCACTCTCCGCATCGCCCGACCGGTCCAGTTGCGTGAGGGCTTGCCGCAGAGCTCGCCGATCACCTGGGGTTGGCTTCGGCCGGTCATTGTGGTGCCTGCGGGGAGCGGCGCATGGCCGGCGGATCGCAAACGCGTGGTCCTCTTGCACGAACTGGGCCACATCCGGCGGTGCGACTGGCTGGCCCAGCTCGTGGGCCACCTTGCCTGCAGGGTGTGGTGGTTCCATCCGCTGGTCTGGCTTGCAGCCGCCCGGGGACGCCGCGAGAGCGACCAGGCTGCGGACGACCTGGTCCTGTCGTCCGGCGTGCGAGCCACGAGCTACGCGGAGCAGTTGCTCCAGATTGCCGCCAACCTGAGCGGCGTCGCTCTTCTCGGCCACCCGCTCGCCGCAATAGCCCATCGATCTGAATTGGAGGGAAGAGTCATCGCGATCCTGGACAGGAAGCGGAGCCGAGGGGTCCTGAACCGGACGGCGCTGTGGGCGCTCCTGCTGTCGAGCGCCGGGCTGATCGTGCCGCTGGCCACGCTGACGCCCGGTTATATTCAGGCCGAGTCCGCGCCGGCCGGCGTCACCGCTCCCGCGCCGGCGGCCGCGGAAGGACTCTCGCCGCAAACGGCCCTTGAAGCACCCGCCTCGACCTCCGGAATCCCTGCCAAGGTCTTTGTGGAAACGGTGGATGCCAAGACGGGCAAGCCCATCGCCGGTGCTCCCATCGAGGTGATCCTCTTCCACCAGGGAGACCGTCGAGCACTCTCCTTCAACAGCGACGACCAGGGCCGCTCGACCATCGAAATACCGGCCGGATTGGCGATCAGCGCGGTGGTGATCGAATCCAAGCCGGCCGGACGCGTGCCGGTCCATTACCGGTGGGACAAGGATCCGCCACCAATGAGAGTCCCGGATCGCCTGACGTTCCGCTTTCACCCCGGAACGGTCATCGGCGGCCGCGTGGTGGACGAGTCCGGGCGCGCGATCGCCGGCGCCAAGGTCGAGGTCTTGATGCCCGCCACCCAGTCCCATTTCCGCGGCTACTACTACTTCCACCCGACGACGCCGGCGACGCTGGCGACAGATGCGGATGGGCGATGGCGCACGGACGCCGTGCCCGAGGACCTCGCAGGTGTAGGAGCTCACGTGGAGCATCCGGACTTCTTGCCCGGCGCGGTGGGTCCGGATTCCTTGGTAGAGCCCGCCAAGAGCGCGTTAATGAGGGAGTTGCTGGCAGAGGCCAACGTGCTCCGCCTGGAGCAAGGAGTCACGCTGACGGGCCGTGTTCTCGGGCCGGACGGTAAGCCGATCGCCGGGGCCTCCGCGGCCTTTGGGCGCGGTCCGATGGAGGGCTCGCGCGAACCGCAGACGAAGACCGACGCCCAGGGGCGCTTCGAGCTGAAGAACTGCCGCAAGGGTCCGTCGGCGGTCACGGTCCAGGCCGAGGGCTTCGCGCCCCAGATGATCCAGCTCGCGGTCGGCCCCGACGCCAAGCCGCTGGAGTTCCGGCTCCAGCCCGGAGCGACCATCCGCGCCCGGGTCGTGGACCCCAGAGGCAAGCCGCTTTTCGGAGCAAGGCTCCGCGCCTACGCGTGGCCCGTGGATAAATCCGGCTACGGTTCATTCCACGCCATCCGATTCGTCGGCTCGACCGACGCGGAGGGCCGGTTGGCCTGGACCAGCGCGCCGCCTGACCCCGTCGTTTTCCATGTGAGCAAAACGGACTACATGACGAATTTTGGCCAGGTCCTGACTGCCTCTCCGCGCGAGCAAGTGATCGCGCTGCACCCGAGACTCGTGATCCAAGGCGCCGTTACGGACGCTGAGACGGGAAAACCGATTGAGAAGTTCCGCGTGAAGCACGGCTTCATGATTCGCCAGGGAATGCCCTTCCGCTGGGACGACCAGGGCACTACGGCCTCGGGCGGACGCTATGTCTACAAGATCGCCCAGTTGGCTGCCTTGTACAAGGTGCGAATCGAGGCCGACGGCTATGAGGTCGCCGAGTCGCGGGAGTTCGAGCCCGGCGAGGGGCCGCAGACCTTCGATTTCCGGCTGAAGAGGGGTTCTGGCCCCTGACCCAATCGTGGCACCGGCGGACTATAATCGAAGCTGGAGAAGCCGCCCCGACTGTGCCCGGGAAAAAGAACCTCGGCCGGTGCCTATCTTAGGGCGGCCCTTACGAGACCCGTCGGATGGCGGCCATCC
Source organism: uncultured Planctomycetaceae bacterium (assembly GCA_964354245.1). Classification (GTDB taxonomy): domain Bacteria; phylum Planctomycetota; class Planctomycetia; order Pirellulales; family Thermoguttaceae; genus CAYGZI01. The sequence continues at coordinate 833 of CAYGZI010000318.1, read as the reverse complement.
CGCTGGAAACCCTGACGCGGCTCCTGGACCGGCACACCGCGGCGCTGGTGCTCTATGCGCGCCAGTGGTGCGATGCCCCTGAAGACGTGGTCCAAGAGGCCCTGCTGGCCCTCATGCGCGAGCCCAAGGCCCCGGAAAACGTGGTCGGCTGGCTCTATCGGGTGGTGCGGAATCGGGCGCTCAATGCCTCGCGGTCCTCCGGGCGGCGTCAGCGTCACGAGGCGGCGGCCGCCCATCGCGGCGAGCCGTGGCTGATCGTCTCGGAGGGCGACCGCCTGGACGCCGTGGCCGCGGCCCGGGCCTTGGAGGAGTTGCCCGACGAGCAACGGGAGACCATTGTCGCCCGGCTTTGGGGTGGTTTGTCCTTTGAAGAGATCGCACGGCTGACCGACTCCGCGGTGAGCACCGTGCATCGGTGGTATCACCGCGGGCTGGCGGCGTTGCGGGAAAGGCTGAGTGGCTTATGTCCAGAGAAGAAGAGCGGTCCGAAGACCTGAAGGGGCTGGAGGCGGCCCTGGCGGCCCTGGTTCCTCGCGTCGAGGGATTCGACCGGGAGCGGCTGATCTTCGACGCCGGCCGTGCGTCGGCGCTGGCGGAGTTCGAGCGGATGCCCTCACCCCCGGCCCCTCTCCCGAAGGGAGAGGGGAGGAAGAAACCCCCGGCCCCTTTCCCAGAGGGAGAGGGGAGACATAGCCGAAGTTGGGCGTGGCCAACGGCTTTCTCGGCCATGACCGCCGTGGCGGCGGCGCTCGTGGTGATGCTCGTCGCGCGGCCCGGGCCGCAGGTGGCCGAGCAGGCCGTAAGGCCTGCCGCCCCCGACGACACCCAGGCCA
>CAYGZI010000317.1:0-7063 GCA_964354245.1 uncultured Planctomycetaceae bacterium | reverse complement strand
ACGAAGACTGGGGGATCCGCCGCTTCGGCTTTCACGGCACCAGCCACGCCTACTGCACGGATCGCGCTGCCGAGTTGCTCGGGCAGGACAAGCGCGGCCTGCGTCTGGTGATCTGTCACTTGGGCCAGGGGAGCTCGGCCACCGCCGTCCGGGATGGCGTCGCCGTGACCAACACCATGGGCTTCACGCCCCTGGAAGGCTTCATGATGGGCACCCGATCCGGCACCGTGGACCCGGGCATCCTGATCTATGTCCAGCGGGAAAAGGGACTCTCGGTAGACCAGCTCGATGAGATCCTGCACAATCAATCGGGCTTGCTGGGGATCTCGGGCATCTCCTCCGACTTCCGGCAGGTCGAGGCGGCCGCCCGGGCAGGGCACGCGAGGGCCCAGTTGGCCCTGGACATTTATGCCTATCGCGTGCGCACGATGATCGGGGCGCTGGTGGTCACGCTGAACGGCCTGGACGCACTGGTCTTTACCGGCGGGATCGGCGAGAATTCCTCGTGGCTGCGGGAGGAGGTCTGCAAGGGCCTGGAGTGCCTTGGCGTCCATCTGGACCGGCGGCGCAACCAGACCGCCGAGCCCGACGGCGACTTCGCGGCCGGCGACTCGCCGGTCCGGGTGCTCGTGATCCATACGCGGGAGGACCTCATGATCGCCCGCGAGGCGCGGCGCATGGCGATGGAAAGACTCGGAGGGAACTCGTGTTCAAGCCACTCAGCGCGCTGAATCGTATCGTCGGCACCGTGGTCTCGCTCGTGCTCGCGGCTCTCTTGGGCCTCGCGTGCTGGTGGGGCGTCAGCACGTATCTGTCGGCCCGCCGAGACCAGGAGCAGATCGCCGCCCTGACCAGGCAGATCGTGCGGTTGGAGACTGCCCTGCGGCTACTGAAGGTCGATCACCGTGTCGCCCAAATCGACGTCCTCTCGCAGCAGGGCTCGGAGAAGGACAAGACCCTGGTCACCACCTTCAGCTTCGTCGAGCTCGACGACCAAAGCAATCGTCTGACGGAGCCGCGGACGCTGACCGTCAAGGGCGACCTGGTCTACGTCGATTACTGGGTGGTCAAGTTCACCGACGAGAGCGTCGAGGCAGGGGACCCGCTGCGCGGGACTTCCATCTGCCTGTTCCGGCGGATCTTCGGGGAACATCAGAATCCCGTGGACGGGTACGTCCTGGACGCGGTGGGCTCGCGTCCGGCGGGCTACGGGAGCGGCCGGGAGGCGACCGAGTTCGAGAGAGAGATCTGGGCGCAATTCTGGGAGCTGGCCAACAACCCAGCCCTGGCCGAGAAGAAGGGGATCCGGGCGATCCACGGCGAGGCCCCCAATCAGAAGCTCGCGATGGGCAAGCGGTACAAGGTCCTCTTGCGGGCCTCGGGGGGGCTGAGCTTCCAGACGGAGGACGCTCCGCGGCGCTCTGGCGGGCCATCATAAAGCCCGCGGCCGTCCGCCGCGCCCCACAAAGCCGCGGCCGTCGGCCGCGCTCGCCGGGGCGCGACCAACGGTCGCGGCTTTATGGTTGAGGACGCACGATGAACGGATACGGGCGTGCCCCGACGCCGCGTCGTAAGTTGTGCGCTTCGATGTAACGCATTACCCCATCCATCACGTCCCAGTCGAAGAGAAACGACCGCTACCTCCCCTTGCACCAAACGGGCCCTTGATGCGGCGTGCCGCGGTGGATCGCCTTGGTCGCGCGGTCCTTGATCCATTTGACCGTATTGTCGATCTCGCGAGATGTGTAAGTGAGAAGCAGATGGGTGTGCGTCGATTCGACCGAGGCGGCGGCCACCGTCCAGTCCGACTCGGCCGCACAACCGGCAAGCGTTTCCACGACAAGACCGATCATCGTTCCGTCGAGCCGGACCGGCGGGTGCTTCATTCGCTCCAACGACATGCGCACTCGGACGGGATCGCCCGGGTGCAATGTGTGCGGCTCGACCAAACCGATCTGCTCGTCCCACGCGGCCGACCACGAGCCCCGCTCATCGCCCGGCAACCACAGTCCGTACCCGGAGACGACAATATGGAACCCGATCGTTGACGGCATGGTGTTGCCCCATAAAGCCGCGGCCGTCGGCCGCGCCCCACAAACCGCGGCCGTCCGCCGCGCCCCACAAACCGCGGCCGTTGGCCGCGACCCACAAACCGCGGCCGTCCGCCGCGCCCCACAAACCACGGCCGTCCGCCGCGCGCCGGGGCGCGACCAACGGTCGCGGCTTTATGCTCAGAAGTCGAACCAGATTCCCAGCCCCAGCCGGTCTTCATCGCGGCGGAAAAACTCAAACTGGTCGCTCTTGCCGGTGAAATACTGCATCCCAAACCGGAACAAGTGGCCCGACTGGCCGCGCCATTGCCAGCCGGTCTGCACGACCAGGTTGCCGGCGAAATCGACCTCTTCCCGGAGGTGGGCGTTGACGGCCACAAACGGCGCGCCCCGCAGGCGCCCCACCGGCTCCGCCGGGCTGTAGTCGATCCCGAACTGAAACGCCCAGGGCTCGCTGCCGCCGTCGGTGTAGAAGGCCCATTCGGCCTCGGCATAGAGCCGGACGTCCTCGGTCAGATAGAACGAGTTGCCCCAGACGATCGCGTCCCGGCTGTAGTTGATCCGCTCCGCGCCGGGATTGGCCAGCATGTACTCGTCCCCCAGGTGCGAGCTGAGGTGGTACCACGCCAATTTGGTCTGGAAGGGCCCGACGCCGTACGTCAGCGGGATGCCGATGCGATAGTCGGCCGAGACGAGGTTCCGGTCTACCGTCGTGTCGATGCGCGGAAAGACTGCGCCTTCCACGTCGATCTCCCATCCCTCGGGACGACGCGCGTCCGTCGTGCCCAGGCGGAGAACGCCCATGCGGCCTCCCAAGGCGGCCTCCAACAGCCATCCCTGGTCTACGTCGTGGACCCACATCCCGGCGAACCGGGGCTCCTTCATCCCCGCCAGATAGGAGCGATAGATCAGCCCGTCCGGGAGCAACTGGAAGTCCCACGCGTCGAGAGCGGCGTCGGTTGGGAAACGTTCGGCCGGCATCTGGGAACTGTGCGGCTGCAAGATCGCCTCAGACGGGACAAGGTCTGGTGTGGTTTGCGGGGCCGACGGGTCTGCAGGCATGGAGTCCCCGATCGGGAGGCCCGCCAGCGGCGACGCCAACTCAGGCCCAGCGGCCGGCATCGGCTGTCGGAGGGGCGTTTGGGCCACAGCCCATGATGCCACCAGCATCGCCGGAAGCAGGGCTTGCAGGGACACCAGTGCGATACAGGGCCCTCGAAGAATACGAAACGACCCCTTGGCGATATTGCCCATTTTGCCCATTCCCCCCCTTGACGGAGACTTCGGAGTTCGTGACGCGGCGAAACCGGCGCGCGAGGACCCGTCTGCCTCTATGGAAATATCGGCATACTCCTCACATTCCTGCGATGTGGACGGACGCGAAAGCCGGTGGGCTGCCCGAAGCGCGGGCAAGAGGCATACCCTTCGGTAAAGTGGGGGTACTTTGCGGGCCTCGATCCAGCGTGTTCTGCGAAATATCGCCGGCGCCGCTGAGGCCGTTTCCCAGGCCGGCGCCCGCCGCAATAATGAGCGGAGCGCCAATCCGGGGCCGAGTCCGGCCCACTTGCAGCATGGGGCCGACCCGGAAGGCCGCAGACCCCGGATCGCTTTGAGGAGTTGCACCGATGGTCGACAAGGATCTCGAACAGACGCTGGTGCTGATCAAGCCGGACGCACTGACACTCTCGCTGACCGGATACCTCCTGTCGCAGTTTTCTGAATTCCATACCGGCCTGCGGTTCGCCGGGGCAAAGATCGTCCACGTCACTGGGATGCTCGCCGAAGAACACTATGCCGAACACAAGGGAAAGCCCTTCTACCCGTCGCTCATCGAGTACATCACCGGCCGCATCCACTATGCGGCCGAGCCGCATAAGCGGAGGGTGATTGCCGTGGTCTACTGCGGTCCAGATGCGGTCAAGACGGTCCGCGAGATCGCGGGCCCGACGAATCCGCACGTGGCCAGGGAGCGTTCCCCGGGAACGGTCCGTGCTCTGGGCACGGTAGTGCCGGTCAAAGATACGGCCGGCAACGTGGTGGGGGAGAGGATGGACAACCTGGTCCACGCGTCCGCGTCCAACGACGAGGCGGAGCGGGAGATCAAGCTCTGGTTCAAGCCCAACGACATCATGCCCTACATGCACGTGTATCCCACCGAGACCAGCGACGAGCACTACTACTTCCAAGACGGCAACCTTTTCACCCGGCATCAACCCGGGAGCACGTGCCTCCTGGCCCCGGGCGATACCGCTTGGGAATCGGACCTGAAGGCGTTGCGCCGATTCGCTCGCGGCGAGCCCGCCGCCTGCACGCTCGACGCGGTCGCCGCCAAGTACCTGATCAACGAGAAGCGGGAACCGTAGCACAGGCTTCCGGCCCGTGTCCGGTGCAGCAGCGCGGGTGTCGGAAAAAAACAGTTCTACAACGCTTTCATTCATAGAGGTGCTGGCGGGAGGGGAGGCGGATTGGTAAGATCGTTCGCGTTGTGAGCCTTGATCCTCTTGAGGCTCGTTGCAGGCGGGAAGTATCCGTTGACCTGTGCAAGCCCTCCCGGCGTCCGGGGCAACGTCAGGGGAGGGCTTGCGGCTTGTCTAGCAGGAAGGGAGATCTCGATGGAAGAGCGCATTGGTTTCGGACTGCGTCTGGGGGCCTACCTCATCGACGTCGTTGCGATCCTCGTGGCGGGGCTCATTGTGGGGGCTCTATTGGGTGGCGTGTTTGGAGCGGGCGCCGGCGCTGCTGTCGCGGGCGGAGAGACGGGCGGTGCTGCCCTGGGCGGGTTTTTCGGCGCGCTGCTCGGCGCGATGATTGGCGTTTACCTTCTGTCCGTGGGGTGGATCGTCTGGGAAGGCGTCACCGGTGCCGCCCTCGGCAAGATGCTCCTGCGAATCCGCATCAAGTCCGACGACGCAACCAAGGCCACACCCGATAAGCTACTGCTGCGGGCGGGCGTCAAGTACAGCGCCTCACTCCTCGGATTGGTCGCCGCCCTGACGGGAGTAGCGCTCATCGCCAACCTGAGCGGCTTGGCAGGGCTTATCGTCTTCGTGGGCTGTTTCTTCGTCCTCGGGGAGAATCGCCAGGCGTTTCACGACACGATCGCGAAAACCGCGGTGTATCGCGACTGACGGAAAAGCGGACATTCTACTTTCCAAAGTCGGGGTTGCGGGTCGCATTCCACTCTCCGCAGGGGCCCGCTTCTCCCCGAGCCGCCCCGTTTCTCTTTACAACCCGTTTGGGTGGTATAGTTGATTCCCGGCCGACTCGTGCCATACTTACGGATTTGGGTGACAGGCACATAACGCTACTCGGCCCCCCAAGTAGAAACGCAGAGTGTCGCCTTCTCCCCCTAATAGAATGAGGAAATGATGACGACCGTATCCCTGCAAGAGGCCCAAGCCAACCTGTCCGACTTGATCCACCAGTTGACGCCCGAGGAGGAGGTGGTCATCACCGAAGGCGGTCAGCCGGTTGCACGGCTAATGCCTGCCGCCGGCCAGCAGCAGCGTCCACCCAGGCGTCCGGGTACGTTGCGGGGCACAGTCCTTTACATGGCCCCCGACTTTGACGCGCCGCTGGAGGACTTCAAGGAATACATGGAATGAGGGTGTTGCTCGATACCCACGCCTTGATCTGGTACGTCGATCAAGATCAACTGCTCACTTCATGTGCCCATGCGGCAATCACCGACCCCTCCAATGATCTGCTTTTAAGCGCCGCGTCAATTTGGGAGATCGGCATCAAGGTGGGCCTAAACAAGCTGTCGCTGTCGATGCCCTACCGCCGGTGGATGAACAAGGCCATCGCCGACCTTGGGCTGAGGTTACTGCCGATCACAGTGGAATGCGTCGACGTTCAAGCGGGGCTGCCCAGGCATCATGGCGATCCCTTTGATCGGCTACTGGTGGCGCAATCGCAGGTCGAGGACGTGCCGGTGGTAAGCGCTGACGCGGTTCTTGACCGGTACGGCGTCAAGCGGATCTGGACGTTGACCCCGTGAATTCGAATTGGCGTTACTGGGCGAGCGCTCCATTCCTATCCTGACGACCCGTTTGGGTGGCACGGTTGATTCCCGGCAGATTTGTGCCATACTCGGGGATCCAGATGCCCGTGGGACCGCTTCACACTGGACCTCCGATCCGCGACCCGAAACCCCTAATCCCTACCCCCAGCCCCTAACCCCTGCTCATGAATCAGAACTCGGATCTTCAGAAATGGGTTGAGGAAATGGCTCGCCTGTGCGAGCCCGGCCACATCGTCTGGATCGACGGCTCGGAAGAGGAAAAGGACCGTTTGGTCCGGGAAGCCGTCTCGACGGGGGAGATGGTCCTGTTGAACCAGGAGAAGCTCCCGGGCTGCCTGTACCACCGGACGGCCGTCAACGACGTGGCCAGGACCGAGGACCTGACGTACATCTGCACAACCCTCCGGGAGGACGCGGGGCCGACCAACAACTGGATGTCGCCCGAGGAGGGCCGCCGCCGCGCGTTGGAGATCCTCCAGGGGTCCATGAGGGGCCGCACGATGTACGTGGTGCCCTTCTCCATGGGGCCGGTGGGCTCGCCGTTCAGCAAAATCGGCGTAGAGCTGACCGACAGCATCTACGTCGTGCTGAACATGCAGATCATGACCCACGTGGGGGTGACGGTCCTGAAGCAGCTCGGCGCCGGCGGCGAGTTCACCCGCTGCCTCCACAGCAAGGCCGATCTGGACATCGAGCGCCGCCTGATCCTCCATTTCCCGGAGGAGAACACGATCTGGAGCGTCGGGTCGGGCTACGGCGGCAACGTGCTCTTGGGCAAAAAGTGCCTGGCCCTGCGGATTGCGAGCAGTCTGGGCAAGCGCGAGGGCTGGCTGGCCGAGCACATGCTGATCATGGGCGTGGAGAACCCGGAGGGACGCGTCGAGTACATTGCCGCCGCCTTCCCGAGTGCCTGCGGCAAGACCAACCTGGCCATGCTGATCCCGCCGGAAGGTCTCAAGGCCAAGGGCTACCGGATTTGGACCGTCGG
>CAYGZI010000316.1:0-7069 GCA_964354245.1 uncultured Planctomycetaceae bacterium | reverse complement strand
TTTGCCGGAACGGCCCGCGACCAACCTCCGGTCGGTGCCCGGCTTCGCACAAATGCGGACTGTCCCCTTTTCCCGCCGGGGCACCGATCCGGCGCGGCGTTCAGATTGTCTTCCTGCTGGCCTTCTTGGCGCTGGTGCTCTTGGCCGGCCAGCGCCCTTATTGGGACCCGAGACTCGCGGCCGTGTCGCTGGCACGCTTGTTGACGGCACACGCGGCGATTCTCGGCGTCTTGGCCGTCCTGGTTCTGCTGGGGTGGGCTCTCACCCGGCGCAGCCCGCTCCGCTGGCCCGTGCTCGTCGTCGTCCTGTCCCTGGCACAGGTCACGTGGCTGCCGTGCGTCTACCACCCTTTGCCCGATTGGAAGTCGGAGGGCTTCCCGGAAGAGTTCTCCGTCGTCCTGGCGGTCCAGATCGTGTCGCTCGGGATCTTCATCGGCTTCCTGGCAATCGCCTGGCCCGGCCGGCACCAAAGGCCCGTCCGATGGCTCTATGGACTGTTTCAGACGGCGCTCGTGGTCCTTTTCTTCAGGTTGGTCGTACTCTTGCGAACCAGCCCCGGTTGGGACCCTGTGCCGTGGCTCGGCGCGTTTTTCGCGGCCGATCCGCTGATCCTGGTGATGACGTGGCTTGCCGCCCATGCCGTGCCGCTGGTCCTGCTGTGGTCGCTCGTGGTGATCGCGGCGACGGTTCTTTTCGGCCGCGTCTTCTGCGGATGGGTCTGCCCCCTCGGGACGATCCACGCCGCGGCCAGCCACGTGCTCTTGCCCCGCAAGCCCGGACGCGCAGAGCGCGACCACTGGTCGCCCTGGCAGCGGACGAAGTACTACGTGCTCATTGGGCTTCTGGTGATGGCGCTGCTCGGCGTCCACTGGGGAACCGTTTTCGATCCTCTCGTGTGGCTTTATCGCACCACGGCCGCGGCGATCCTTCCGGCCGCCTGGTGGTCGGTGGAGGACCCGTGGGTCGCCGTCAATGGGCCCGAGCCGGTCGCGGGTCTTTCCTGGCTCAACCCGGCGATTGACCCGGCGTACCGCGTGTTCCGCGACAACGTCTTCCTGGAGCCTCATCCGGGGGCGTTCCTGGGCGCGGGGTTGATCCTGGCGCTCTTTGCGGGCATGGTGCTTTTGAACGCGTACCGCCGGCGATTCTGGTGCCGCTACCTGTGTCCGCTCGGGGCCTTGCTGGGGATCTTCTCCTTGCGGCCGTTCTTGCGGCGGGCTACGCAGCAAGCCAACTGCAACCAGTGCGATCTGTGCGGCACGGCGTGCCACGGGGCTGCGGCCGGAGGGCCGGGCCAACAGTGGCGGCCGTCCGAATGCCTCGGCTGCCTCAACTGCACCGACTCCTGCCCCCGCGAAAGCCTCGGCTTCCAATGGACTCCGCCTTGGCGCAAAGAGCCGGCCGTCGTGGGAATCGGACTCTCCAGGCGCGCGATGGTCGGGGCAGCCCTGGGCGGATTGGTCGCCCTCCCGCTGCTGCGAGTCTCGCCCCAGTCCCGCGCCCGCACCTTCAATCCCGACCTGGTCCGGCCCCCCGGCGCCCGCTCGGAGCGCGGGTTCCTAGCCCGCTGCACCGGCTGTGGGCTGTGCATCAAGGTCTGCCCCACGGGCGGATTGCAGCCGACGCTCGCCGAGGCGGGCCTGGAAGGGATCTGGACGCCGCGCCTGGTTCCGCAGCTCGGCTTTTGCGACTACGAGTGCAATCTGTGCGGCCAGGTTTGTCCCACGCAAGCGATCGAGCCTCTGCCGCTGAAGGAAAAGCAGCAGGTCCGGATCGGCGTGGCGGTGATCGACGTGACGCGGTGCATCCCTTATGCCTACGGCCGCAACTGCATCACCTGCGAAGAGCAGTGCCCCGTGCAGCCCAAGAAGGCGATCTTTGCGTTGGACGTGGACATCCAGGACGAGACCGGCCAGAAACAGCAGGTCAAGCAGCCCCACGTGGACCCGGCGATCTGCATCGGCTGCGGGAAGTGCGAAAACGTCTGCCCGTACAAGGACCGGCCCGCCATCCGGGTCTCCAGCGCCAACGAATCGCGGCATCCCGCCAATCAGCCGTTTCAGCGCGCCGAGGAGAGCCCTTACGGGTGACTCCCGCGTTCTGAATCGCGCAGTGTCGCTTCTGACGGTGCGGCCTCCCACTTATCAGCCCTCCCGTTGCAAATCCTGCCCAGGCAGCTAGAATCGCAAGAGTCGCTGGACGCCAAAACCAGTTGCGAACAAGGGGCTCGGGCGATGAGCACAGGGCTTCCCTACAAGACCGTCGAGCAGGGCAAAGAAGAAGTCATCCGGCTCTGCCGGTACTTTGGCGACAATCGAGATGCGTTCCGCGCTCCGGGGGTCAAGGAAGCCCATATCCGCCAAAGCCTGATCGACCCCTTGTTTGAGGCCCTCGGGTGGGACGTTCACAACGCCGCCCGGGTGGCTCCGCAATACCGGGAGGTAATCCCCGAAGACAGTCTCGAGGTCGAAGGCCAGCAGAAGACGCCGGACTACACCTTCCGCGTCGGCACGCTTCCGAAGTTTTATGTGGAGGCGAAGAAGTGCGGCGTGAACATCGCGGACGACCCGGCCCCCGCGTACCAGCTTCGTCGCTACGGATGGAGCGCTAAGCTCCCGCTCTCGATCCTGACGGACTTTGAGGAACTGGCAGTCTACCACTGCACCCAGCGCCCGCGCCCAACCGACAAGGCCAGCCACGCCCGCATCCTCCTGTTTGGCTTTGAGGAATATCCTTCGCGATGGGAGGAACTGTGGAACATCTTCTCCCGTGAAGCCGTATGGTCGGGGGCCTACGACCGATACGCCGCGTCGAAGCGGGCCAAACGCGGCACCTCCGAGGTCGACGCGGAGTTTCTCAAGGAGATCGAAGGCTGGCGCGACGAGTTGGCGCGCCACATTGCCTTACGCAACGAGCGTCTGGCGCCCGAGGAGCTCAACCGCGCGGTCCAGTTGATCATCGACCGTATCGTCTTTCTCCGCATGGCGGAAGACCGGCGTCTGGAACCCTTCGAGCAGCTTCTGAAGCTCTGCGACGAGGACGACATCTACGCCAGATTCGCCAACAAGCTCTGCGGTGAGGCGGATCGGAAGTACAACTCAGGCCTGTTCCACTTCCACAAGGAGGCGGGGGTCGTAGAGGAGCCCGACCGCATCACGCCCGCCCTCGCGGTCGACGACAAGGTCTTTCGTCCCATTCTCCAGAGCCTCTACTTCGCGCACGGCTCGCCCTACGAGTTCAGCGTGTTGCCGGTCGAGATCCTTGGCACGGTCTACGAGCAGTTCCTCGGCAAGGTGATCCATCTGAGCGAGGGACATCGCGCCAAGGTCGAGGAGAAGCCCGAGGTCCGCAAGGCGGGGGGCGTCTACTACACGCCGGCCTACATCGTCGATTACATCGTCCGTAATACCGTCGGGCCGAAGATCCAGGGCCGGAGCCCGGCCCAGCTTGCCGGGCGCAACCACGGCAAGACCTTCCGCGTGCTCGACATGGCCTGCGGCTCCGGGTCGTTCCTCCTCCGGGCCTATCAGTGCCTCCTGGACCATTGCCTGGCGTGGTATACCAGCCACGACCCGGAGACGCACCCCAGGGCCGTCCATCAGAACGGCGCGGACGGCCAGTGGCGCCTGACCATCGAGGAGAAAAAACGGATCCTCACCACGCACGTATTCGGCGTCGATATCGACGCCCAGGCGGTCGAGGTCACGAAGCTGTCCCTGCTCTTGAAGGTCCTGGAGGGTGAGAACGACCGCACTTACGGCCGGCAAATGCTGCTCATTCCGGGCCAGTCTCTGCCGAACTTGGCGGCGAACATCCGCTGCGGCAATTCGCTCATTGGCCCCGACTACTTCACCGGCCGGCTGATCCCGGACGTGGAGGAGATGAAGCGGGTCAATCCGTTCGATTGGGGACGCGGGTTCCCCGATGCCGTGAAGGACGGCGGCTTCGACTGCGTCATCGGCAACCCGCCTTACGTGCGGATCCAGACCATGCGGGAGTGGGCGCCGCTGGAGGTCGAGGTCTACAAGGAGCTTTTCGAGGCCGCACGTGCCGGGAACTACGACATCTACGTGGTGTTTGTCGAGCGGGGGCTTCATCTCCTTAGTCCCTGCGGCCGGCTGGGATTGATCCTGCCGCACAAGTTCTCTAACGCCCAATACGGCGAGCCGCTCCGCGGACTCATCGCCCGCGGCAAGCACCTGGCCCACGTCGTCCACTTCGGCGACCAGCAGGTCTTTGCCGGGGCAACGACGTACACGTGCCTACTGTTCCTCGACAAAGCGGGCGTCAAGAAGTGCCGTTTCGTGAAGGTCAACGACCTGGAGGCGTGGAAGGCCGTTTATGCCAACGGGGGAAACGCGGCTGCGGGCGATTCCGGCATCGCGGAGGGCGCGATCCCGGCCGGCCAAATCACGGCCGCCGAGTGGAACTTCCACGTCGGCGACGGGGCGGCGCTGTTCAAGAGGCTCAGCCGAATGCCGGTCAAGTTGCGCGACGTCGCCACTGGAATGTTCGTGGGTCAGCAGACAAGCGCGGATCCGGTGTACGTGTTCAAGGAGTTCAAGGAAGGGCGCTCCAAGAGAGCCACCAAGGTGTTCTCCAAGGAGCAAGGCGAGTGGGTGACCATTGAATCCGCGGTGCTCAAGCGCGTCGTGCGAAGCGGCGATATCGGCCGATTCCGGGCGACACCCGAGGCCCTCGTGCTGTTTCCCTACGAAGTCAAGGCAAACGCCGCACGCCTTTACGAACCCAAGGAGATGGAGACGCGTTTTCCACGCGCCTGGGAGTACCTCAACCGGCACAAGAAGCTCCTCCGGAATCGCGAGAAAGGAGCCTTCAGGGACAAGCAGTGGTACCGTTTCGGGAGGACTCAGAATCTGGGCACGTGGGAGCAGCCGAAACTGATGATCCCCTATATGGTGACCGGCCTGAGCGCGTACTTGGACAAGGACGAGAACCTCTACTTCGTCAACGTGACAACGGGCGGGTACGGAATCACTGCCGACCAGACGCACGGCAGTTACGCCTACCTTTGCGGATTGCTCAACTCCCGCCTGTTGGACTTCTGTCTCAAGCGGGTCTCGACGACCTTTCACGGCGGCTACTTCGCCGCAAACAAGCAGTTCATCGAGCGGCTCCCCATCCGCGCCATCGACTTCTCGGACAAGGCCGACAAGGCCAGGCACGACCGCATGGTCGCGCTGGTCGAGTCGATGCTCAGCCTGCACAAGCAACTGGCCGCGGCCAGGCCGGAGTCTGAGAGGACCGTGCTCACACGGCAGATCGAGTCGACCGACGACGCGATCGACGAGCTCGTCTACGATCTATACGGTCTCAACGACCAAGAGATCGCGGTGGTCGAGGCGAACCGCGCGGCGGGCAATCGTGGCGGCTGACCTGCCGGGCCGGCACGGCCCGGCTCTGAAATCTCAAATCTGAACTCTGGACCCCAGCCCCCAGCCCCTAACCCCTACTCCATCAGCGCCAGCCGCAGCATGTCCAGGGCGTTCTTGCCGCAGAGGGCTTTCAAGAGCGCGGGATGCGCCGAAAAGGGCATGGACTTGGTAGAAACGCCCGCGGCCGTGGCCAGCGCAAAGAAGACCGGCTTGGGTTCGGACGCGGCCGCATCGAACTTGGGGAACGGCCCGACGGCCAAGCCGTAATCGACCTCGAATTGCTGCCGGCACGCGGAGGCCATGTTGGCGACCAGGCGCTGCTGCCCGCCCGCACCGGCGCGGTTTGAGTCCGCCGGCACATCCAAGATCCTCTTGGCAGCCGCGTCGCTTTGCACCACGACCCCGCCGAGGTAGAAGTCTGGGGCGTCCGCCACGTTGCCCAGCCAATCGGCCACCAGCCCGGCGGTTCCCCACTCGGCGGTTGCCAGTGTCTTGCCCTTCTGGCGCAGAAGCCGGATCACGGCGTCCTGCAGCTCGTCGTCGTCCTCGCCGAAGACGAGCTTGCCCAGGTGTTGGCGGATCGTGGCCGCAATCGGCTCCATGGCCGCCTGACACGCCTCTTCCGTGGCTCCCGAGGCACTCAGCCGCAAGGTGATGGTCGCCTGGCTGGCAGTGATCCCGACGTGCGGGTCCTGGCTGCGGTGGACGATGTCGGGGAGCATGGCCACGATCTGGGTCTCGCCGACGCCGAAGCAGTTGATCCGCCGATGCCGGATTACCCGCTGGCCGGCCCCCGCTTTGCGAAGCTCCCGCGCCACGGTCCGGGCGAACATCTCTTTCATTTCCGCGGGCACGCCGGGCAAGGCGAATAGGCGGACCGGCGGCTTTCCCTGGCGAGGCACCTCCATATCGATCCCCGGGGCCGTGCCGTTGGGATTGGGGACCATCCGGCTCCCCTCGGGGAACATCGCCTGAACCTCGTTCCGCTTGGGCATCTCGCGTTTGCGTCGCGAAAAGAGCTGGCGGATGTGCTCCATCGCCTTGGGGTCCATGACGAGTTTCCGGCCGACGGACCGGGCCAATGCCTCCCGGGTCATGTCGGCGGGCGTGGCGCCGAGACCACCGGTGGTGACGATCACGTCGGAGCGGCCGTAGGCGTGCTGGAACACGGGAACCATGGCGTCCGGCTCGTCGCCCACGGTGGTGTGCCAAGAAACCTTGACGCCCAACTCCTCCAGGCGCAGGCTGAGCCACTGGCTGTTGGTGTCGAGGATCTGGCCGCTGGTGATCTCGTCGCCGATGGAGATGATTTCTGCGTGCATCATGATGATCGGAGAGCCCCGTAGTTGAACGTAGCGATTCCTTGCAGGAACTTCAACTACAGAGGCACGGGCTTTTGCCCGCGGGCCTTCAGAAAGGCCAAGTGCGGCCAATAACAAGGACTGGAGTGGATGAGCTGGTCTAGCCGCCGCGTCCGCCTCGTCCGCCGCCCCCCGTGCGTCCGCCGCCGCCCGTGCGTCCGCTGCCGCCCCGTCCGCCGCCGCCCGTGGCACCGCCCATGCCTCCGCCGCCCGGAAAACCACCCCCTCCCCCGCCGCCCCGTCCCATTCCGCCGGGAGTGAATCCGCCACGGCCACCAAAGCCCGACCCCATTGTGCCCGGGGCTCCAAACC